>CALHLF010000008.1 GCA_938034905.1 uncultured bacterium
TCATATCTTATGGTTATTCTCCTGAATGCTGTTAGCCGTGCGAAGAATCTTTCAACAGCGCTCCTCATGCGCTTATACGCTTTCCTATCGAGCCTGTATGGTCTTCCAAGCTTGGGATTGCGCCTATTCCTAGGGTTGAATGGTATATTTGCCTTTATGCGCCTCCTCCTTAGGTATGCTCTTATCTCATTTGAGTCGTATGCAGGGTCTCCAGTTACTTCTCCAGGTCTCGTCTTGGGCCTACCCCTCCCACAATTAACCTTTACGCCTTCCATAATTTCTTTTTCTTCCATTTTCCCTACACCTCGTTTTATTTTTTTAGCAGTCTAACTCTTAGAGTGCTAAACCATATATAAGTTTATAATTTATATTAAAAATGTCAAGGTAAAGAATTGAGTAAGAATTGTTCTTATGGTATAAAATAATTTTATAAGATGATAGAGGCATTATTTAAAGGACTTTGTCCAAATTGTGGAGGAGATATATCTTCTGAGAGGCTTCTTTCGGGACTTCTTTGTGAGAAGTGTATTCCCGAGGAAGTCTCTGAGGGAAAGGTTTGCGATTTTATAAAAGTAAGAGGATCTTATGATATATGTGAGTTAAAAGATAGATATACTGAGTGGGAAAAAATATTTAAAAAGTTTATAGGTTTTGAACCATGGGAACTTCAAAAGTTTTGGGCTAAAAAAGTATTATTAGGAAGATCTTTTGCTCTTCTTGCTCCTACAGGAATTGGTAAAACATCTTGGGGACTTGCTACTTCTTTATATTTTGCTGGTAAGGGTAAAAGATCTTATATTATCTTGCCTACCCGTTTATTAATTCTTCAAAGTTATGAAAAATTAAAGAAAAAAATAAGGGAAAGAGATCTCCTAGTTTTTGGGGTAGATGAGACTAAGAAGGAAAAAGAGGAAAAAAGAGAGCTTCTTAAAAATGGTGAATTTAAGATATTAATTTCCTCCTCTATGTTCCTCTATAAAAATGTAGATATTATTCCAAAGGATTTTGAATTTATTTTTGTGGACGATGTAGACTCTTTTTTGAAGACTGCGAAAAATATAGATAAAGCTCTTTATCTTCTTGGTTTTTCTGAAGAAGACATTGATTTGACCTTGAAATATATAAGAAGTAGAAGAAATGGATATGAAGAGGACAAAGTTAAAGAATTGCAAGAAAAAATAAGAGAAATATCTAAAAAGGCTAAAGGAATTATGGTGATATCTTCGGCTACTAGTAATCCTAAATCGGATAGAATTAGACTGTTTAAGGAACTTTTGTCTTTTGATGTAGGAAGACCTGTATTTTATTTAAGAAATGTCGAGGATGTTTATGAAGAAGTGGTAGATCTTAATCAAAGTTTATTAGAGAAGGTTAAGAGATTTGGGAAAGGCGGGCTTGTATTTTTATCCTCTGATTATGGAAAAGAGCAGGTAGAAAAGATAAGAAGTCTACTTTTAGAGAAGGGTATCTCGGCAGAAAGTTATGAAAATTTAACCTCTGAGGTTCTAGATAAATATAAAAAGGGTGAGATACAGGTACTTATTGGGATCTCCTCTTATAGGAATCCTTTGGCAAGGGGTTTGGATCTTCCAGAGGCTATTAGATACGCCATATTTTATGGGGTACCTAAGATTGTGGTGAATTTAGATTTAGAAGGGAATGTAAAGCATCTTTTAATGGCTATTGCTTCCATAAGACCTGTAATTGCTAGAGATAAAAATTTAGAAAAATATGTGAGAGAGATTGATAAATGGTTAAAGGCTCTAAATAGACTTTCAATTCAGGCTAATCCTCCTAAAGAAAAGATAGAGGAATTAAGGAATAAAATTAAGGATTTTATTCTTTCTCCTGAAATTTATGAAAAGATAAAAACTTCAGATGATATAGCCATAAGAGAAGAAGATGGGAAATGGACACTGGTTGTCTCAGATATTACAGGATATCTTCAGGCCTCTGGAAGGACTTCAAGACTTTTTGCAGGAGGAATATCAAAGGGATTAAGTTATCTTCTTGTGGATGATAAGAAGGTCTTTAATAATCTTGTGAGAAAAAGTCGTTGGTGGTTTAGTTCAGATATTACCTTTAAAGAAGCAAGCACTGTAAATTTAGAGGAAATTTTTAAAGAGATTGATCTGGATAGGGAGAAGATTAAGAGGAAAGAAGGAAGAAGAGATGATTTCTTAAAACCTGTACTGGTTATTGTAGAGTCTCCTCATAAGGCAAGAACAATTGCTAACTTTTTTGGAAGACCTATCTCTCGTAATGTTAATGGCCAAGAGCTATATGAGGTAATAACTGAAGATAAATACCTGGTCATAACAGCATCTTTAGGACACATTTTAGATTTAAATAAAGAAGTAGGGTATTATGGGGTTTTAGAAAATGTTAGGTTTGTTCCCGTGTACGAACCTATTGAAGGAAAAGAAAAGATAATATCAGGTATAAGGGATGCAAGTAAAGAGTTTGATTTGATTCTTATTGCTACTGATCCAGATACCGAAGGGGAAAAGATAGCGTGGGATCTTAAGAGTATCTGTGCTCCTTATTCAAAAGAGATAAGGAGAATGGAGTTTCATGAAGTTACTCGTAGGGCTATTCTTAATTCTTTAAGAGAATCTCGAGATGTGAATGAAGATTTGGTTAAAGCCCAAGTAGTGAGAAGAATCTCTGACCGATGGGTAGGTTTTGAACTTTCTCAGCTTATTCAGAAAGTTTTTTCCAAGAATTATCTTTCGGCTGGAAGAGTACAAACGCCAGTCTTAGGATGGGTTATTGAGAGAGCTAAAGAGAATAAAAAGAGGATCTTTTTGGTAGTTATAAGAAGAGATGGTTTAGACTTAAGATTTGAATTTGAGGATAAGGAAAATGCTCAAAAATTCTTTGATAAGCTTAGTAAGATTTACATTATAAGGGAGAGGGAAAAAGTAGAAGAAAAAGTACCCCCTCCACCCTACACCACTGATGTTATATTAAAAGATGCTTCAGATAAGTATAAGTTATCAGTCTCAAGAATTATGGAGATATTACAGGAACTTTTCGAAAGAGGCTTTATTACCTATCACCGTACTGACTCTGCAAGGGTTTCTGAAACAGGCATAAATCTTGCAAGGGAGTACATTGTTGAACAATTCGGAGAAGAGTACTTTAAGGGAAGGACTTGGAGTGAGGGTGGAGCCCATGAATGTATAAGGCCTACCAGGGTTTTGGATGTGGAAGATATAAAATCCATGATATATTCTGGAGAACTTGAAGGATTTACAGGGGACCATTTGAAGATTTATGATTTAATCTTCAAAAGATTTATTGCTTCTCAGATGAGAGGAGTAATATTGAGAGGATATGATCTTTTGGTTAAAGCTCTGGACAAAGAACAGAAATTGGAAGTATTTGAAGAGGTTATACAAGATGGTTTTGATAAGATATATCCTTTAAAACTTCTAAAATTAGTGGAAGGAGAGATTGAGGTAATGAATAATAAATTCTTCTATAGTATTCCTAAAGCACCTTTATTTACCCAGGGTTCTTTAGTTGAAGAAATGAAAAAAGGTGGCCTTGGAAGACCTTCAACTTACGCTACTATTGTTAGTAGACTTCTTGAGAGAGGTTATGTGATAGAAAAGAATGGTTATTTAATTCCTACTCCCTTAGGAGAGAAAGTGTATAGTTATCTCAATTCTAACGAAGAGAGATTTAGATTTGTGAAAGAAGACTTTACCCGTGAACTGGAAGAACTTATGGACAAAGTAGAGAGGGGAGAGGAAGATTTCCAAGAGATATTAAGAAGTTTGAGAGATGAACTTAGAAAAAATTAGGTTTTATGTAGCCTTATATATAGGGAAAATCATATACAAAATAATGAAAATTTTTAAGCTTGATGCTACTACTTTTCCTGGAAAAATAGCTCTAAAGATTGATCCTTATTTTATTAATCACATCTCTAAAAGGATTTCCAAGAAAATACTAATTACTGGCACTAATGGAAAAACTACCACAAACAATCTGATAAATTATATTTTAAGAAAAAAAGGCTATAGAGTTATAGGCAATTTAGAAGGGGCAAATTTAAAAAGTGGGATTGCCACATCTTATGTTAAAAGCTCAGGAGATTTTGATTTTGGGGTTTTTGAGGTAGATGAAGGAATTTTTCCTTATGTTTATGAAGATATGAAACCTGACTATGTGCTTATTACCAATTTTTTTAGAGATCAGTTAGACAGATATGGAGAGATTGATACTACCATTGATAGAATAATGGAAACTATAAGAAAGGGAAATACTGTTTTAATTCTTAATGCCGATGATCCCTTTGTGGCAAGGTTTTCTACCCTTTCTAATCCTCAGTACTTTTATGGGATAAAGATAAAACTTAGAGAATCTCAGGATGAGGTAAAAGAAAGTATTTATTGTCCTATGTGTGGAAGAAAACTTCATTATGAGTTTTTTCAATATTCTCAGTTGGGAAAATTTTTTTGTGAATGTGGTTTTAAAAATCCTGAATATACTTTTTATATATCTTGGGCTGAGTTTAAAGATAGGTGGTACTTAGAAGTTGTTGATAA
>CALHLF010000009.1 GCA_938034905.1 uncultured bacterium
AATAATCCTTGAGTAGGCTCCAACGGATGTTGCCACCGTTATCAAGGCAAAGGGTATCGGAGCAAAGAAGATCTCCCGTACCCAAAAAGAGAGAGGCGATGTTGCCTAAGTAAGGTGGTACCACGAGAATTAGCCTTCTCGCCCTTTGATGGGTGAGAAGGCTTTTTTATTTGAAGGAGGTGTTTTTCTTTGTTAAATTTCAAAATTCCAGAAGATTTTGAAAATTATGATTATTTTCCCTTAGTCTTTGATCTCCCAGGAGATTGGGAGACCCCAGTAAGCCTTATTTCCAAAATTAAGGATGAAGAGTACTTCTTTCTCTTAGAAAGTGCAGAGGGAGGAGAAAAAGTAGGAAGATATTCCTTCGTGGGCTGGAGACCAAAAAGAGTTTTTTCTTTTCCATATGATTATCCAAAGGATGTTCTTTCTGAACTTTCATTAAAATTTCCCGTCTCCAAAATATATCAAGAAAAGGAGCTTCCAAGATTCTTAGGAGGAATAGTTGGATTCTTAAGTTATGATTTAGTAAGACAATTGGAAAGACTTCCAAATTTAACTGAAGATAATTTAAATTTTCCTTTGGCTTCTTTTCAATTTACTGAGTTTCTTATAGTTTTTGATCATTTAAAGAGAAAAATAAGTATTATTCTTCTAATATCTAAGGAAGAGCTTAAAAACGAATCTTCTTTAAAAGATTATCAAGAAAAAATTAAGGAAATATTGGATGTTTTTAATTGTCCTCCCAAAAGAAGTAAGCCTTATAACTTAAATTTTCCCTTAGAAGCTTTTACCAGCGAGGATGAATATAGAGAAATGGTTAAAAAAGCATTAGATTATATTAGAGATGGAGAGATATTCCAAGTGGTTCTATCCCAAAGATTTCATACAAGATACCCTTTAGATGCTTATCTTCTTTACAGAGCATTAAGACTAATAAATCCCTCACCTTATATGTTTTATCTTCGTTTTAAAGATATTTATTTGATTGGAGCATCTCCAGAAGCTTTAGTGAGAGTTGAAAAGGGAAAGGCCGAGGTAAGACCAATAGCAGGAACAAGACCAAGAGGAAGGGATTCCTTAGAAGATGAATTATTAGAAAAGGAATTAATAAACAATGAAAAAGAAAGAGCAGAACATATTATGCTTTTAGATTTAGGGAGAAACGATCTTGGAAGGATCGCTAAGATAGGAAGTGTCAAAGTGGAAGAATTAATGAAAGTAGAAAAATATTCTCATGTTATGCATCTTGTAAGTACTGTAACATGTGAGACTTTAGAAAACCTTCATCCCCTAGAAGTTTTAAGGGCGTGTTTTCCTGCAGGAACAGTTTCAGGTGCTCCTAAAATAAGAGCTATGGAGATTATAGAGGAATTAGAAAATTATAAAAGGGGGCCATATGCAGGAGGGGTAGGTTATCTATCTTTAGATGGGAATTTAGATACTTGTATAACTATAAGAAGTTTCTTTCTGAAGGGAGAGGATTTATATCTTCAGGTTGGAGCAGGAATTGTTTATGATTCTGATCCCAAGAGAGAATATGAAGAGACTATAAACAAAGCAAAGGCACTTTTTGAAGCTATAAAAATTTCAGGGGGTTTAGATTATGCTTTTACTTATTGATAATTATGATTCCTTTACCTATAACCTTTATCAATTCCTATCAGAATTTGTAGAAGTAATAGTCTATAGAAATGACAAAATAACTTTAAAAGAGATCGAAGAGCTTAAACCAGAAGGAATTGTAATATCTCCTGGTCCATCAATTCCTGAAAATGCAGGAATTAGTATTCCTATTATTAAACATTTTAAAAACAAATTACCTATTTTAGGAATATGTTTGGGACATCAAGCCTTAGGAGCTGCTTTTGGAACAAAAATTGTAAAAACCTTGCCAATGCATGGAAAATTATCGGAAATCTATCATATCTCTCATCCTCTTTTTGAAAATATTGAGAATCCCTTTATTGCAACAAGATATCATTCTTTAATTGTTGATTATCATACCTTATCACCATCATTAAAAATAATTGCCTGGACTAAGGATAAAATCATTATGGGACTTCAATATGAAAATTATCCTGTATTCGGTCTCCAATTTCATCCTGAGTCTGCCTTTACTCAAAAGGGTAAAGAAATATTAAAAAATTTTCTTAGGATAGGAGGTTTAATAAAATGATAAAGGAGATTATTAAGAAGCTTTCTATTGGAAACCACCTCTCCTTTGAGGAAGCTCAAGAGATAGTAGAAAGTATTGATAGAGAGGAAATAACAGAGGCACAACTGGGCGGTATTCTTTTATCTTTGAAGGTAAAGGGAGAAAATCCAGAGGAAATTGCAGGGTTTATTTCAACTCTTCATAAAAAAGCTAAAAAGATATTGAATAAATCTCCTGCTATTGATGTCTGTGGAACAGGAGGGGATCAAGCAAAAACTTTTAATATTTCCACTGGGGTAGCCTTTGTTTTAGCAAGTCTTGGAATTCCCGTAGCAAAGCATGGAAATAGAGCGATATCCAGTAAATCTGGAAGTATTGATGTAATAGAGGCTCTGGGTATAAATCTCTCACCAGATCCTGAGAAGGTAGCAAAAGAGATAGATAATTTTGGAATAAGTTTTATATTTGCTCCATATTACCATCCAGTGGTGGGAAAGGCAGGAAAAGTGAGAAAAGAGTTAGGAGTTGGAACAATTTTTAATCTCTCGGGTCCTATGTTAAATCCTGCCAATTTACAAGCCCAAATTTTAGGTGTATACTCTTCAAATATTTTAAAAAAATTAGCAGAATCTGCGTTGATTTTAGGAAGAAGGAATATTTTATTTTATCATGGAAAAGATGATGGGATAGATGAAATTTCTCTAAGTGGATCTACAGAGATGGCTTGGATAAAAGAAAGATCTATAGATTATTTTACATTCCATCCCTCAGATATTGGACTTAGAACATATTCCTTAGAAGAATTTAAAGGAGGAGATCCCCAAGAAAATGCAGAAATTCTGATAAATATATTTAAAGGAAAAGGGACCCCTGCTCAGGTTGATATATTATCCTTAAATAGTGCCTTTGGACTTTTAGTCTTAGGAAAGGTTAAGGATGTAAAGAAAGGATTTGATATAGTAAAGAGCCATATTTTAGATGGGAAAGTGTATCAATTTTTAGAGAAGCTAAGGGGGAGTATGGTATGAGTATTTTAGAGGATTTGGTTAAAGAGAAAAGAAAATATTTAAAAAAGAGAAGCTTTATCATCCCTACCACCTTGCTAGAAAAAGAAAAGGATGTCTTTTTCAAAACTATAGGTCTTCCAGGTTTAAAGTTAATTGCAGAGATAAAACCTTCTTCCCCTGTAAAAGGAAGACTTCTAAAATATTTTTCTGTCTCTGAGATTGCAGAGATATATGACGAGTTAGAGGAAGTTTCTTGTATATCTGTTTTGACAGCAGAAAGTTTTTCAGCAAGTTTAGCAAATCTTCAAGTAGTTAGAAGAATTACTAAAAAACCTATTTTACAAAAGGATTTTATTATTACTTTTGAGCAAGTATATGAAGGAAGAATATTAGGAGCAGATGCTATCCTTCTTATTGCAAGGATTTTATCTGAAAAGGAATTGGAAAATCTTTATAATCTTGCAAGAACATTGGATTTAGAACCTGTTATAGAGATATATGAAAAAGAGGAACTGGAAAAAGTATTACCATTAAATCCAAGAATTTTAATTATAAATAATCGAAATCTTTCTAATTTTCAGGTAAATATCTCTCATACTTTGGAAATATTGCCTTATATTCCTAAGAATATTTATGTTATAAGTGCCAGCGGAATAAAAGATGAAAAAGATGTAGAGATTTTGTATAAAGCAGGAGTAAAGGGTATATTAATTGGAGAAAGCATTATAACAAGTCCAAACCCTAAGGAAAAAATAAAGGAACTTTTGAGGCCTTTAAATTCTAAGCTTATTCTTGAGAGAATGTCCTACGAACATAGTCCAAACTTTTAAAATTATGTGGCTAAAGATTTGCGGAATTAAAGATGCTTTTTCAGCATTGCATGTTTTTGCAGAAGGGGGTAGTGCTATAGGTTTTATTTTTGTTCCAGAGAGTAATAGATTTTTATCTATAGAAGAATTTAAAAGGCTTTCTCCTCATATAAAGGAAATTCCTATTCTAAAGTTTGGTGTCTTCCAAAATGCTGAAAAGGATAAAATTATTGAAATTTTAAAGATATTTCCTTTAAATGGGATTCAATTTCACGGAGAGGAGTCCCCTTCTTTTTGTATGGAATTTAGAGAATTTTTTTTAATTAAAGCTTTTACCATAGATTATGAAACTCCTATAGAAAATATTAAAAAGGAGATCTCAAAATATTACTTCTGTCATATTCTTTTAGATAGAAAAAAAGCCTCTCCTAAAATCTCTTTTGAAGAATTTTTGGAAAAAGCATATTTGATCTCTAAGGACTTTCCTATAATCCTTGCAGGAGGAATTAATGAGGACAACTTAGATTCAGCACTAAGTTTAAAACCTTGGGGAATTGATCTCTCTAGTGGTGTGGAGGATGAAAAGGGAGAAAAGGATTTAGAGAAAATATCAAGATTATTAAGGAAGGTGAAGAAGTATGAGACTTCCTGATGAAAATGGATATTTTGGAGAATTTGGGGGAAGATTTGTCCCTGAAACATTAATGGAACCCCTTTTGGAATTGGAAAGGGCATATAAAAAAATAGAAGAAGATGAAAATTTTTGGAAGGAATATAAAAAGTATCTTAAGGAATATGTAGGAAGACCTACCCCTCTTTATTTTGCAGAAAAATTATCTTCTTATATCAATGCAAGGGTATATTTGAAAAGAGAAGATCTTTGCCATACAGGTGCCCATAAAATAAATAATGCCATTGGACAGGCTCTTTTAGCAAAATATCTTGGGAAGAAGAGAATAATTGCAGAAACTGGTGCAGGTCAGCACGGAGTAGCGGTGGCAACAGTATGTGCCCTTTTTGGATTTGAGTGTACCATATATATGGGAGAAGAGGATTGTAATAGGCAAAAGATGAATGTTTTAAGAATGAAACTTCTTGGAGCAGAGGTTATTCCTGTAAAAACTGGTTCAAGAACATTAAAATCTGCTATAAACTCTGCATTAAGAGATTGGGTAAGTCATCCTGAGGATACTTATTATCTCTTGGGTTCTGTGGTGGGACCTCATCCCTATCCTAAGATTGTTAGAGATTTTCAAAAAATAATTGGGGAGGAAGCAAAGGAACAAATTTTGGAAAAAGAAAAATCTCTTCCTCATTACTTAATAGCCTGTGTTGGCGGTGGAAGTAATTCCATAGGACTTTTCTATCCCTTTCTAAATGATCCTGTAAAGATCATTGGAGTAGAAGGAGGAGGGAAGGGAATTGATTCTGGGTTTCATTCTGCAAGCATATGTGCAGGTAAAGTAGGAGTTCTTCATGGAGCTAAGATGTATCTTCTTCAAGATAGAAATGGAAATATTTCTGATACCCATTCTATATCGGCAGGTTTAGATTATCCTGGAGTTGGACCAGAACATAGTTTTTTAGCAAAAGTTGGAAGAGTGAAATATGATTATGCGGAAGATGAGACGGCTTTAAAGGGGTTCTTTGTCTTAACGAAATTAGAAGGAATAATTCCAGCTTTAGAAAGTGCCCATGCCATAGGATATTTATTAGAAAAGAGGAGAGAATTTCCTGAAGAGAATCCAATAATTATTGTCAATCTTTCGGGAAGAGGAGATAAGGATTTAAACATTATCTACAAAATAATGGAGGAAGATAATGAGCAAAATTTTAAGGAGATTTAAAGAGAGGAAAAAAGAATTAATGTTTATTCCTTTTTTCGTCGCAGGATACCCTTCTTTTCCCTTCTTAGAAGATTTCATTTTAAGAAATAAAGACAGGATAGATATATTGGAATTAGGAATCCCTTTTTCTGATCCCATTGCGGATGGTCCTATTTTGGAGGAAGTAAATTATCAGGCAATTAAAAAGGGTGTTAATCTTAAGAATGTATTAAAATGGCTTAAAGAAACAAATATCCCTTTTAAAATTCCTACAGTTCTTCTTCTTTATCTTAATTTAATTTATCAGAATTTAGAAGAAAATCTTCAAAGTATAGGGGAAATAGGAGTGGAAGGATTGATTA
>CALHLF010000010.1 GCA_938034905.1 uncultured bacterium
TCTTAAGCCTTTATAGTTATCTGTATTCTCTGCCATATGTATAGTTGCAAGATAGTAAGATTTAGGCATAAGGTTAAGTTTCTCTAATATTTTGCTTTTAGTTTGGCTAATTTTAGAAAAATGCATAAGGGCATCGAACATCAGATCTCCAACTAGATATATAACATCTAATATCCCTTCTCTCTTTAGATTCTCTAAAGCTGTCTGCGTTGGAACAAAAATTATATCAGAAAGATGATCAGCAACTATTCTATTTATCTCTTCTGGCATTCTTTTATTAAAACTTCTAAGCCCTGCTTCTACATGAGCCAATTTTATATGTAATTTTGATGCACATAGAACCCCTGCTAAAGTAGAATTCGTATCTCCATAGACTCTAACTAAATCAGGGTCCTCTTTTAGAATAACCTCTTCTAGCGGTGTAAGCATCCTTCCAGTTTATTCTCCATGAGAACCTGAGCCTATACCTAGATTGTAATTGGGTTTTGGAATTTCAAGATCTTCAAAGAAGAGATCACTCATATTTTCATCGTAATGTTGGCCTGTGTGAACTATGATTTCATTAAAACTAGATTTTCTTAGTTCCTTAGATAAAGGAGCACGCTTTATAAACTGTGACTTAGCACCTACAATAGATGTTACTTTCATCAGACATTCTCTAATATATCTACCCTTTCTTCTAACGTTGTTAGTCTTTCTTCCATTTAATATTCACCTCTTAAAAATCTTCAACTCTATTATACACTACTTCTCCCTCACAGGAATAATCTTTCCTTCTTTCAATCTATACTCATTCCCACAATATTCACATACTGCAAAATCTTCCTCAAATTTCAAAGTTGTTCCACATTTACATACCCATCCAATTTGTTTTGCAGGAACTCCTACTACAAGGGCATAGGGTGGAACATCCTTTGTTACTACTGCTCCAGCCCCAATAAAGGCATATTCACCTATAATCACACCACATACAATTGTTGCATTTGCTCCTATAGTAGCACCCCTTTTTACTATTGTCTTTTTAAATTCATGCTTTCTCTCAATAAATGCCCGAGGGTTTAAAACGTTTGTAAATACACAGGAAGGGCCACAGAATACATCATCCTCAAGCTCTACTCCTTCATAAATACTTACGTTATTTTGTATCTTTACATTATTTCCTATTTTTACCCTTGGTCCTATCATTACATTTTGTCCTATAACACAATTTTTTCCTATAGTTGTATTAGGTAAAATATGAGAAAAATGCCAAATTTTTGTTCCTTCGCCTATTTCTACAGGCTCATCTATGAAGGAGCTTTCATGCACAAAGTAATTCTTTGAAGTGGACATTTGTCACCTCCATTATAATGTGTAATAGGTGAGAAGTAGAAAAGAATGAGTTTCATTTGGAAGATTTTATCCTAATATTTTTTATTAAACCTAAAAGCATCCGTCTAATTGTGTCAATTTTGTCAATTATTTTATCTTCTTTTAAATATCCAAGTTCTTTGGAAATTACTATTTGTGTTTCTAATATTGACGCTCTCCATACATCTAAATCTTTATGAGTTCTTATCATTTCTCTCCTCCATTATCACATATCACCTATCACTTATCACAAACCACTTACCACTCTCTCCAAAATTCTCACCACTCTTAATCCCTCATAGCCATCAGTTTTAGGTTTTTTTCTTTCCTTTATACATTCTATAAAATGCTTCATCTCTTCCTTTAAAGGTTCTTTATTATCTATTGGCACTACTTGTACATATTCTTTTTTAGCTTGAGGTATTCCATCCTTCCACTCTACTTTATGGGGATAATAAAATAATTTTTCCTTTGTAGCGTCATCAAATATCAACATTCCTTCCCTTCCTATTACTACTAATTTTTGCTCCTTATTAGGATGCCACCAACTTACAAATATATGTCCTTTAATTCCCCTTTCAAATTCTAAAGAAGCTAATGCAATATCATCTATTCCTTTATTTATAAAAGAGACTCCTTGATAGTTAGTTTTATATGGTTCAGAATTAGTTAACATAAGAATTAATGATATATCATGAGGGGCAAGACTCCACCAAACATTCTCATCATTACGTATTTTCCCCACATTAACCCTATGAGAATAAAGATAAATAATGTCTCCAATTACTCCTTGAGAAATAAGCTCTTTTAATTTTATTACAGCAGGATGATACTGTAATATGTGTCCTACCATAATAATTTTTCCTTTTTCTTCCGCTAATCTTACAAGATCCTCTGCATCTTTTGTAGATGTAGTCATAGGCTTTTCTATAAATACATCTTTATCAGCTAAAATAGCCTTTCTTGCAAGCTCATAATGGGTTACAGCAGGAGTTGCAATAGCTATAGCTTTTATTTCCTGATTTGTAATAAGCTCGTCAAAATTTTGAGTATAATTCACATTAGGAAAATTCTTTTTTCTTTCCTCAATAATTTCGTTACTAAAATCACAAGCAGTATGAAGCACATTAAGTTCATATAGATTTCTTAAAATGTTTTTTCCCCAATATCCAAGTCCAACTATCCCAATAAACCTATCCATCTCCTCCATCTTCCACCTTTCTTTAATAAAACTTATAACTTTTCATTTATGGTATTAAAATTCTCTTCCTTCAATCTCCTCTTATCATCCATCACCTATCACTTATTACTTTTTTACTCCTAAAATATTTATTCTTTCATCTATTCTAATTCCTCTTTTCCTCAAAGCATTTCTCGTGTCTACAATTAATTTTGCATTATTAAATATCATTCCATAGTCAATCCCATCATGATCTGTCAAGATAAGCACACAATCAGCATCTTTTACTTTATTTTCATCTAATACACAAGAATTCATATATTTAACCTTTTTTGTGGCAATATCTTCAAATTTAATCTCTGGTATATAAGGGTCATAATATTCTACTTCTCCACCAAGATTTTCAATAAGAGGAATTATTTTCAAGGCTGGAGACTCTCTTGGATCTGCAATATTAGGTTTATACGAAACTCCTATAACTAAAATTTTAGATCCATTTACAGCTTTCTTATGTTTATTTAGAGCTTCCATCACAAGATGCACTATATATTTAGGCATTTCATCATTTATTTCCCCCGCAAGCTCAATAAATCTTACGTTAAAATCATATTCCTTTGCCTTCCAGGAGAGATAAAAGGGATCAATAGGAATACAATTATGAACGTATATTCCACTTCCTACAGCAAAGGTATGATTATTTTCAACCTCTAAAGAGTATACGTAAATATCATCCACTTCCTCAAATTCTATTTTTTTCACTTCTGTATAAGGAATTTTCAACTCTTTACTTCTTTTTATCTTTCTTAAATTAAATTTAAAGTAATTGTTATATTTTTCTCCCTTTCTGTCTAAAAACCATCCATCAAGTTTTTCTAAATCATCATAACTAGTAATTTTAAGATAATTTCGAGATTTTGAAATAGAAGGATAAATACCAATCTCTTGAAGAAGATATATTACTTGATGAAATAAAGTGTTATTAATTGAGAAATAGCCAACTGTTAGCGAATTATCCTCATTATTATAGACCCCTTCCTTCTTATAATAAACTCTTTTTCCAGTTCTATAATATACATCTCCATCTCCTCTAAAAAGTCCCTTAAGAAGCTCTTTTTTAATTTCTAAAGAAGCAGACATCAACTCATCGGGTATTCTCATAGAGTAAGAATCTTTTCCACATTTAAGTCTATTAACGAGTAACCATCCTAATAATGGAGAATTAATGCGAATAGTATAAGATTTAGACTTAGGAGATAAATATAAAGAATGGGGCAAACCTACCTTTTTAAGTGTGTATTCTATATCACTTAATAATTCACTCTCATCTTTATTTATAGTTAATCTAATTCTATAATACCCTTTTTCTTTTGTAGCACATCCATCCGAAAGGTAATATCCTATTAATCTTGCCCAATCCTTATTTATATCTACAACTGCTGGGAATTGAGAAATAGAAGGACCTTTTCCTGTTAATAATATTAGATTTCTATGATCGATTTGTATTTTTCCTTCTTTTTCAAGTTTTCTCAATAGATCCAAAGGTATATAATTATCTTTTATGGAGTATATATCTTTTTTATATTCTCTCCAGTGTTTATTGATAATTCTAACTCTAACTTTGGAGTCAAACTCTTCTTCTAATTCCTTAATAAGATCAATAGAAACTTTATTTTCTTCATTTTCATCTATATTTTCAGTGTAATAGAGAGGTAATAAATCTCCAACTCTTAAATTTTTAGCCTCCACAATCTCAATATTATTATCTCTTATACATAACATCGGATGCCTATCAGTAACAGTTATTTTTCTATTATCCTTTGTTAAAATATTTATAATTGCACCTTTATATTTTCTTCTGAACAAATAGGATATAGGTCTCCACTGAGCCTTTAAATTTTCACAATCTAAACTACTAACCCAAATATCTTTGGGTTTTATATATTCTAAATCTCTAAACCTATAGATTCTATTTTCTTTACCCTCTAATTCAAAAACCTCTTCTAAAGAATAAATATTCGATATCTTAGAATTTTTAACAAAGATTTTTTCTTTACCTATTAAACAATGTCCTCCTAATCCCGGCCCAGGATAAAAGGGCATGAATCCATAGGGTTTTGTAGATGCAGCATCAATTACTTCCCATATATCAATCCCCATCTTTTCACACAAAATAGCAAGTTCATTTATAAAAGATATATTTACAAGACGAAATATATTCTCAAGAAGTTTTTCCATCTCTGCAACTTTAGGAGAGGATACCTTATGGACCTTTGGAAATACTAAAGAATAAAGCTGTGCAGCTTTTTCTGTAGAAATTTCATTTATTCCTCCTACTACTTTTGGTATATCCTTTGTAGTAAATTTCTTATTTCCCGGATCTACCCTCTCAGGAGAGAAAGCAAGATAAAAATCTTTTGTAGCTTTTAATCCACTTTTTTCTAAAATAGGAAGTACCACCTCTTCGGTAGTTCCAGGATAAGTTGTGCTCTCTAATACTATTAATTGATCTTTTTTGAGATTTTTCGAAATCTCTGTGGTAACATTTACTATATAAGAAATATCTGGTTCTTTATGAGGACCAAGAGGAGTAGGAACACATATAATCACTGCATCAGATAATTTTACTGATCCAAAATCTACAGATGCTATTATATTGCCCTTTTTAACAATTTCTAAAAGCTCCTCACTTTTTACATCATCAATATATGAAATTCCTTTATTTACCATTTCAACTTTATTAGGATTTTGCTCAATTCCATAAACCTTTAAACCAACCTTTGCAAATTCTAAAGCCAGGGGCAATCCAACATATCCAAGTCCTACAATAGAGACACTTTTAAAACTCATTTATTTATTCCCTCCTATTTTTTAACTCTCTTAACAATATTTCACACATTTTAGGAGCAGCATAAATACTATCAAAATTAACATTTTCTCCTTCTCTAATATTATCTAAAGCCTCCAATATCTTATCTTTATTTGCTCCAACAAGAATATTCCATTTATATTTAACAGTTTCTACCCATTCTGTTTCTTCTCTTAAAGTAATACAAGGAACTTTTAACCAGAAAGCCTCCTTTTGCACCCCACCGGAATCAGTTAGTATAGCATAGGCATTTTTCTCAAGTTCCAACATATCAAGATATCCTACTGGAGCTATAACTCTAATGTTAGAGGTTAAATAATTTTCTAATCCAAATTCTCTTATTCTATTCTTAGTTCTCGGATGAATAGGGAAAATTATGTTTTTCCCTGATTCTCCTAAAGCAGAGAGTATACTTTTTAATCTTTCTACATTATCGGTATTTTCAGCCCTATGAATAGTCAATAAAAGATAACTTTTAGGAGTAAGATTTAATTCTTCTAAAATTCTACTTTTTTCTTGGGAAAGCTTTAAAAAATGCATAAGAGCATCAAACATTATATCTCCTACTAGATACACTCCTTTTAAGATACCCTCATTCTTGAGATTTTCTACCGCAGTCTCCGTGGGACAAAATAGAATATCAGATAAATGATCAGCTACAATTCTATTTATCTCCTCAGGCATTTTTTTGTTAAAGCTTCTTAAACCTGCTTCCACATGGGCTAATGGTATATGAAGTTTTGAGGTAGCTAAGGCCCCCGCCAAGGTAGAATTTGTATCTCCATAGACAATTACAAGATCAGGTTTTTCCTTTATTAAAATCTTTTCTATTCCCATTAACATTCTTCCTGTTTGTTCTCCATGAAAACCTGAACCAATCCCAAGATTGTAATCTGGCTCAGAAATCTCAAGCTCTTTAAAGAATATTTCATTCATATTATCATCATAATGTTGGCCAGTATGAAGGATAATTTCATTTATTCCTTTTTTTCTCAATTCTGTAGATAAAGGAGCAAGTTTAATAAATTGGGGACGAGCACCTACTATAGAGACTATTTTCATTTTTATCCTAAAATTTTTTCCTTATTCTTATAATTCTTCTTACTTAATTCAATAATATCCTTTAAAACCTCCCAAATTTTTTCTTTATCCCTTGTTTTTGTTACACTTTCCAATTTCTCAAGTTTTTCTTCAAATATATAAGAATCTAAATGATTTGGAGATGCTATTTTAAAAATCTTCGGATGCTCTGTCTTTTCTATTATCTCCTCCTTCTCCCATAACTCTTCTTTTAATTTTTCTCCAGGACGAAGCCCAGTTATTTTTATTTCAATGTCTCCTAAATCATATCCTGAAAGCCCAATGAAATTTTTCGCAAGATCTATTATTTTCATTGGTTTTCCCATATCAAGAACAAATAAATCCCCTGATTTTCCTATAACTCCTGCTTGCAAAACAAGTCCCACTGCCTCTGGAATAGTCATAAAGTATCTTTCCATATCAGGGTGAGTAACAGTAATAGGGCCTCCCTGCTCTATTTGTTTTCTAAACACTTCAAGAACACTTCCCCTACTTCCTAATACATTACCAAATCTTACTGCAATAAACTCTGTTTCTGAATTTAAAGCATAATATTTTACAAGTATCTCTCCTATTCTTTTTGTTGCCCCCATGATATTTGTAGGATACACTGCTTTATCTGTAGATATAAATATAAATCTTTTTACCCTAACTTCTCTTGATGCATCCATAACGTTAATGGTACCAAAGATATTATTAAAAACTGCCTCATCAGGATTTTCCTCCATCAAAGGCACATGCTTATGAGCTGCAGAGTGAAAAACAATATCGGGTTTTTCTTTAGAGAAAATATAAAAGATCTTGTTTCTGTCTTTTATATCTGCGATATAGGGTTTTATCTCTATATTAGGAAAGTTTCTCCTTAATTCTAAATCAATATTAAATATACTATTCTCTCCTCTCCCCAAAAGTATAAGTCTTTGGGGATTATAAATTGCTACTTGTCTACATATCTCTGAACCAATAGAGCCCCCTGCTCCTGTAACTAATATAATTTTTTCTTTTAAGTAATTTCCTATCTTCTCAATATCAAGATTAATTTGATCCCTTTCTAAAAGGTCTTCTATTTTCACATTTCTTATCTTATTTATACTTATCCTTCCATCAATAAGCTCCCAAATCCCAGGCAAAGTTTTAATGGAAATTCTCATTTTAGATGTGAGATTAATAATATTTCTAATTAAAGAAGGAGGAGCAGAGGGAATAGCAATAAGAACTTCATGAATATTTTTTTCCCTAATAATCTTTGGTAATGAGGATATAGGACCTAAAACCTTAATACCATGAATAGATTTTCCTATTTTCTTAGGATCATCATCTAAAAAGCCTAAGACCTCATAGTTTAATTCATTGTGAGATTTTATCTCTCTTAATATTTTCTCACCTGCATCTCCTGCTCCAATTAAGACTACCCTTTTATAAGAGGAGTTGGAGTATCTTTTAGTTCTACCCCTTTCATGTAGCCAACGGGTTAAAGCTCTATACGAAAAGAGGAAAAGAATAGTAGTAAAATAAGATATAAAAATTATTGATCTTGGAAGGCCAATTATAGGAAAAAATAAATGGGAAAGATATAAAAGGAGTTTTTCCAAAGTTATAAATAGGACTAAGTCCTTCAAACTTTCCAAACTAAAATATTCCCATAAAGAGGAATAAATCTTGAAAATAAGAAAATAAAAAATTAAAAACAAAGGAATTTCTCTTAATAAAAGAAGATAAAATATTTTCCAATATTGAGGAGGAAATGTAAATTCAAATCTCAAGAAAAAGGAAAAGATTAAGGAAAATATAAAGGAGAAGGTATCAAGAAGTATATGAAGGTAAAAGTTTTTTTGTAAATTCAGTATCTTACTTAAATTCATTTTTCTTCTCCCTTAAAAGTCTCTCAAGCAATTTTTTACTAGTAGAAATTTTACCATTTTTCCTCTATTAAAAAAAGTGATCTATATCACATTATTTTAGAAAGAAAGTTCTTATTGACATACACTTTATTAAGTCATAAAATAATCCTAAAAAAGTAGTAATTAAAAAAGAGGTGTAGAAAAAATGAAATTGTCCACAAGATCAAGATACGGTTTAAGAGCTTTAATTTATCTTGCTAATAATCAAGATAAATTCCCTATAAGTGTAAGGACCATATCTCAAAATGAAGAAATTCCCTTAAGATATTTAGAAAGGATTATGAGGATTCTTTCACAAAAGAATTTTGTAAAAGCAGAGGTAGGTGCTGAAGGTGGATATAGATTAAACAAGAGACCTGAGGATATTAGTATCTTCGATGTAATAGAGGCCTTAGAGGGGAGGTTAACCTTAGTGATATGTTTAGAAAACTCTTCCAAATGTAAGAGGGTACCCCTTTGTGCTTCAAGACCTCTTTGGAAGGAGTTAAATGATGCTTTGATAAACATCCTTAAAAAATATACTTTGAAGGATTTTGTCCTTTCAAAGAAATCTTTGGAGGTATAAATATTATGCCATTACAATATTCTGAAATAGTTCTTGAGCACTTTAGAAATCCAAGAAATGTTGGGATAATAGAAGATGCAGATGCTATGGCTATAGAAGGAAGTCCTGCATGTGGAGATCAAATTGTGGTTTATCTAAAGGTGGATAAGGAGACAAAAAAGATAACTGATATAAAATTTCAATCCTTTGGATGTGCCTCAAATATTGCCACTGGATCTATGCTTACGGAAATGGTCAAGGGAAAAACCATAGATGAAGCCCTGAGAATCACATGGAAGGATGTTGCTGAGGCTCTTGGAGGACTTCCACCTGTAAAGATGCATTGCTCTGTATTAGCTGTTGATGGACTAAAGTCTGCAATTAAAAATTACTTAGGAGAAAAAAGGGAAGAAAAATTTACAAAAGAAGATCTTGTTAATATTTTATCTAAGATTTTATATCCAAATCTTTCAATAGATATTGTTTCTCTAAAAATGGTAAATTATATAAATATAAATGAGAAAGGCAAGGTTTATATTGAGTTAGTGGTTTCCCCAGAAGATCCCTTTAGGAATCATATAAAAGAGGAAATAGAAGAAAAGTTAAAAAAGGTTCCAGAGGTAAAGGAAATTGAAATAAAATTTGTTTACTAAGGAGGTGCCTTATGAGAATTGTTACCTTTAAAGCAAAGGGAAGTTGGTTGGGAAATTTAAAAGTTGAAACAAAAATTAGAGATAAATTTACCATAAATATGGATGAACCTACATCCCTTGGAGGGGAGGATTCTGGCCCAAATCCTGTAGAGGTAGTTTTAGCCTCTTTAATTGGATGTTTAGGTATTGTAATCTCTATAGTTGCAAAGGAAAGAAATATTCCTATAAATAATCTAGAAATCTATGCAGAAGGAGATTTAAATCCAGAAGGATTTATGGGAAATCCAGAAGTTAGAGCAGGATATCAAGAAGTTAGGGTGAGGATAAAGATTGATTCTCCTTTAGAAAGGGAGAAATTGCAAGAGCTATTACAATTAGTTGAAAGGAGATGTCCTGTATCAGATATCATTAAAAATCCAGTAAATTTAAGTATTAATTTGGAATAATTTAAAGCTTTCTTCATAAATGGAATCTTATATAAATTACATCACCATCTTTAACAATATATTCCTTCTTTTCAACAGAAATTAGACCATTCTGGTGGGCAGTTTTCCAACTGCCCACCAATATCAACTTATCCCAAGGAATAACTTCTGCTCTTATAAATCCTTTTGCCAAATCCGTATGTATTGTGCCTGCAGCTTCTAGTACAGAACTTCCTCTCTTCAATTTCCAAGCTCTTACTTCTTTCTCATTTCCTGTAAAAAAGGTGATCCAATCAAAATAATTAAAAATTAGATCATAAATTCTTTCTTTAATGGATTTTTCAAAACCAAATAAAGAAAGATACTCCAAAGCATCCTTCTTATCCATATCTAAGACCTCTTCCTCTAAACTTGCGGAAAAAACAAGATATTTCTTTTTTTCCTTATCTAATAGGTTTTTAATGGAACTTATATTTTTTTCCTCTTCTAAGAGGGATTGGGAAAGGTTAATTAAGTAAAATATAGGTTTTAGACTTATAAAATTCCAAGAGATTAACATTTTTATTTCATCTGCTTTTAAATCACAGGAATTTAAAAGTCTTTCTTCCATCAAATATTGATGAACCTTTTCCAAAAGAGTCCTTTCTGCAACATTAATTCTTCTGTCCTTAAGAAGCCTCTCACAAAGATCTAAATCATTCAATATAATCTCATTTTCCTCTTCCTTTATTTCCTTTAAAGGATCTCTTTCTTCAAGAAAAAGGGGAATTATATAAAAAATAAGATCAGATCTTTGAATATAGGTAGTAAGTTGAGGGGTTCTCTTTGTAAAACTTGCTTCCATAGGGAAGTCTATGAAATCTAGATAAATGGGAGTTAAGGTCTTGCTTTGAAAAACCTTTGAGAGAGGGATTAATCTCTCGTCCTCTTTGGGAACAGCATAAATATTTATATCAAAGGGTTTTATATTTCCTTTTCCTTGAGAGAGGATCTTTAAAAGGGTACTTTTCCCTGACCCCTTTCTTCCTAAAATTAAAATAGACATTTTTATATATCAAAGACTACTTGGATACACCACTGATCCCCTTGATTTTCTATCTTAAGTAAATTATAAGTTACTGCTTTTATTTCCCTTTGTAGGGTGTGTTTTTTGGGATCAAATTTTTCTCCATATCCATGACTTATTAATTGTTCATTTCCTATTAAAATTACTTCAAATCTTTTAAATATAAGACCCTTTACTTCAAAAACATACAAAAGCTCGTTTAGCCAAGTAACCAATAAAGATTCCAAATCTTCAGCATCTACTTCAATATCAAATCTTGTTTTTTCAGAGATATCCGAGATAGGAGTGATCAAGTCAAACATTGCTTCAGCACAAGCTTCAAAAGCAGACTCCTTTGTGGGTCCATAAGCGATAACCCCTATATCTGCAGTATGATCTAAAAGTTCATATCTTTTCATCTTTTAGTCATTTCATCTATTAAATCTAAGGAAATAACTTGATCCTCTAAAGAAAGGGAGACTAATTTAACTCCTTGAGAATTTCTTTTTTGAAGAGGTATAGAACTTCCTGCAAGTCTTATAATCTGTCCCTTTGAAGTACTTAAAAGAATCTCATTTTCTTCTGATACTTCCTTAACTTGAATTAATTCTCCTGTCTTATCTGAAATTTTTATCCCTTTTATCCCCTTTCCTCCTCTTCTTTGAACATGAAATTCATTAATACTGACCCTTTTCCCAAATCCCTTAGAGGTTACTAAGAGAATATCCTTTCCCTCTTTAACAACAATTCCACCAATAACTTTGTCTTTATCTTGCAATCTAATACCCCTAACTCCTTGAGCATTTCTTCCCATCTCCCTAACTTCTTTTTCCTTTATTCTAATGGTAAAACCTTTTTTGGTAAAGAACATTACCTCATCTTCTCCAGAAGTTAAGAGGACATTTACTAAGAAATTATCTTTTTCCAAATCTATTGCATTTATTCCTCCCTTTCTTATATTTAAGAATTCCTTAAATGAGGTTTTCTTAACTATTCCGTTGGAGGTAATAAAGAATAGATATTTATTTTCGAGATTTGAGTTTATAGAAATTATTTCAGTAATTTTTTCATTCTCATTTAGATTAATATATTCCCTTAGGGGAACACCCTTGCTTTGTCTTGATGTCTCTGATAATTCATAGGTTTTTATTGAATAAACCTTTCCCAAATTACTAAAAAATAAAAGAGTGCTTTTAGTTGATGTTATAGTAAGATTTGTTATTATATCCTGTTGATGGTTCGCCAAGGTATTTAATCCCTTTCCTCCCCTCTTTTGAAGTTGATAAAGGGAAAGGGGAAGTCTTTTTATATATCCCTCCTGGGTTATACATACTACTTCTGGATTATCTGACAATAAATCCTCAATGGTAAAGGTTTCCTTTTCCTCCTCCTGAATTTCTGTCCTTCTTTTATCAGAATATTTCTTTTTTATTTCCTTTAATTCCTCGGCAATTTCTCCCCATAATAGTTTTTCATCGGCAAGAATATTTTTTAATTTCTCAATCTCAGAATATAGAGATTTTGCTTCTTTTTCTATCTTTTCTCTTTCCAACGTGGTTAATTGTTGCAGTCTCATCTCTAAGATTGCTTGAGCTTGGGCTTGGGTAAGTTTGAATTTTAAAATTAAATTATCCCTTGCCTTTTCAGTATTCTGAGAGCTTTTTATAATCTTTATCACCTCATCAAGATTTTGTAAAGCAATTAATAATCCCTCTAACACATGAACTCTTTTCTGAGCCCTTTCCAAATCATATTTTATTCTTCTTGTAACAACCTCTTTTCTATGATCTAAAAATACCTTTAAGAGTTCCAAAAGATTAAATAACTTAGGTTGTCCATCAAGAACTGCTAAAAGGATTGTTCCATAAGTAACTTCTAAAGGTGTATGTTTGTATAATTGATTTATTATTATTTTAGGATCTATCTCCCTTTTGAGTTCAATAACGATCCTTATTCCATGTCTATCAGATTCATCTCTCAAATCCTTTATTCCCTGTATCTTCTTTTCCTGAACTAATTCAGCAATTTGAGTTAAGAGATTTGCTTTATTAACTTGATATGGAATCTCAGTTATTATTATACTCTTCTCTCCCTTTTTATTCTCTTCAACTCTTAATCTTGCCCTTATAGTTATCTTACCTTTACCTGTAAGATAACTTTCCCTTATTCCCTTCTTACCTACTATTATCCCTCCTGTGGGAAAGTCTGGACCAGGAATTATTTTTAAAATATCTTCAATATCTGAATTGGGATTTTCTATCAAATAAAGGAGGGCATCGATAATCTCTGAAAGATTATGGGGAGGAATATTTGTTGCCATTCCCACTGCAATCCCAGAAGCCCCATTAATCAATAATTGGGGAATTTTTGAGGGTAATACTACTGGTTCCTTTAACGAATTATCATAATTGGGAAGAAAATCTACAACATTTTTATCTAAACCCTCTAAAATTTCCATAGAAATTGGGGTTAATCTGACCTCAGTATATCGCATTGCTGCAGGCTCATCACCATCTATGGAACCAAAATTTCCATGGCCATCTATCAGGGGATATCTAAAGGAAAAATCTTGTGCCATTCTTACTAAAGCATCATATACTGCAGCATCTCCATGGGGATGATATCTCCCTAAAACATTTCCCACAACATGTGCACTCTTCTTATAGGGTTTACCCGCGTGAATTCCAGATTCGTACATGGAATAAAGAATTCTTCTCTGAACAGGCTTTAATCCATCCCTTGCCTCAGGCAAAGCACGCCCTACGATTACGCTCATAGCGTAATCTAAATATGAAGCTTCCATTTCCTTTTCTAATCCAACTAAAAAAATCCTACTTTTCTCCATATTTCCCTGTTTAATTGGTCTAATAAGATTTTTATAAAGTCTTTTTATTTTATCATATAAAAATTATTTTTTCTATAAGAGCTGTTTAGTGGTAAAATGAACAATTAAAAGAGTTCCAGAAGAAATTTTTATTTTTGCCTTCTTTGATATAAATTCATTGCTAATTCCCCTTGTTAAACTTCTATATAGTATTCCATTATTTAGAGGATATTTAAGCCCTTCTAAAGTGATACCTTCCACCTTTTCGGATAAGGGGAGGAGAGAGATTATTTCTCCCTCCTTTCCCCCAAATATCTTTTCCTCTACTCCCAACATTAAGGTGATTCTTATTTTTTCATCAAGTATTAAAACTTCTATTCCCTTCTCTTTTACCCTTTCTAAGAAGAATAAATTGGAAAGGGTATGATCTATTCTTCTTCCCAAAAGCCCAATAAAATAAATAATTTTAGGATTATATTTTAAAGCTTCTCTTACTGCTAACTCTAAATCAGTCTCATCTTTTTCCTTTGGATATATTCTCCATTCTATTTTTTCCCCTTTTATTTTTTCTAAAATATCATTGGAGATAGAGTCCATATCTCCAACTATAATATCCGGAAAAAGATTCATATTTAATGCTAATCTTGTTCCACCATCTGCACAAATAATTTTGTCCACAGGAAGAATTTCTTCTAATTCTTCTCTTGTTAATTTATTTTCTCCATTAGTAAAGATTAATATCTTCATTGTTGGGAAGAAATAGCCTGTTTTAGCCTGGGATAAATAATTAATATCAGTGGCAAGCAAACGAAGGTGCTGGGCATAACTACAAATAGATTATATATTAAAGAATATAACCAAGCAGGAGTTCCGGGAGGTGCATATTGGGAGAAGAAAATTATTCCCGATAGGAAATGAGCAAATAATCTTCCTAAGCCCCCAATAAAAATACCCAACTCTAAAGGTTCTGCTATTTTTCTTAAATATGCACCATATATTAAAAGAATGCCTCCTAAAATTCCTGCAATAAGAATTACAATTCTTGATATGGGATACCATCTTAACTTAAATTCTAAATCTTTAATCTCCTCTTCTACTTCCTTCTTTTCCTCTCCTGATAAGGTATCAAGCTTTAATTTTAACTCTTCTAAACTTTTTTGAGCCTGAGGAAGTTCCGATGAAATATTAAAAAAGAAGATCACTGACCCTAAAAGAAAGAGAAGAGCTATTACAATTGATATAACCCTTGAGATCTTTAAATTTTTAATTATACCTGCCAAACCTATTAATGCAAAGGCTATAGGGTAATCTAATATATATTGAAACCAGTGAACCACATAAAGATCCTGAAGGGAATGAACCAAACCGTAAACTAATCCTACAAACATTCCAGGAACTAATCCCCATCTTAGGGTAAATATGAATAATGGCAACATTTGGAGACTAATACTTCCTCCTTGGGGCATCTCACCAATTTTCAGATACCAAAGAAGTAAAGCCAAGGCAATACTCATTCCACCCTCTGTTAGGATTCTAATAGCTTTTCCCCTCATTTTTAAACCTCCTTAATAAAAAAAATTAAGTTCCTTACCAGCTAAGGCAAGGAACTTATTTTTATCTCCCTCCCTTCGCTGGCATTACCCAGATCAGGTTCCAAGGGTCGGTAGCTTCTGCTACCCTCTCAGCCCCAGTATCAGGAGCTCCCCTGGGAAAGTTATATATTTTAAATAATTATATCACAAAATTTATTTAAGTAGACCTTTTAATTTCAATTCCTCTATTGTTGATTCCAACTCTCCTATTTTCTTTTCGAGGTATAAAATCCTTGAATTCAAATCTTCTATTATCTGAGAATAAGGATCTGGCAAGTTTCCATGAGCTAAGATGTCATTTTCAACCCTTTTCCCATTTTGAATTATTATTCTTCCAGGGACTCCAACAACAGTACAATTAGGTGGAACAGACTTTAGAACAACAGAACCTGCCCCAATTCTTACGTTATCTCCTATAGTTATAGGCCCTAATACCTTTGCACCTGCCCCAATAACCACGTTATTTCCAATAGTAGGATGCCTTTTTCCCTTTTCCTTTCCTGTTCCTCCAAGGGTTACCCCCTGGTAAAGGAGAACATTATCTCCAATTTCTGTAGTTTCTCCAATTACCACTCCCATTCCATGATCAATAAAGAAGCCCTTTCCAATTTTTGCACCAGGATGAATTTCTATGCCCGTTAAAAATCTTCCAATGTGGGAAATTAATCTTGGAATTACTGGAATTTTCATTCTCCAAAGAAAATGAGCAAGTCTGTGAATAAGTATCGCGTGAAATCCAGGATAACAGAGAATTACCTCTAAAAAATTTCTTGCAGCTGGATCTTTATCAAATACCGCTTTATAATCTGCCTTTATAGTTTCCCATATTTTTCTCATATGTTCACCTCAATTTATACTTTTTTAGTGTAAATTATTTTAACATAAATTTTTATTTTGTAAAGTTTTGATTATAATTAAGGATATAATTTGACATCCAAGGAGGGAAGAGAATGCGAAATTTAAAAGGGAAAGATTTGCTTTCCATCTCTGATCTTAATAGAGAAGAGATAGAAGAAATATTCTACTTGGCAAAAAAATTAAAAACTCTCTTTTACTTAGGTAAAAGAGAGTGTGATTATCTAAAAGGAAAAACTGTAGCTCTTTTTTTTGAAAAACCATCTACCAGGACAAGAATTTCCTTTGAGGTGGGCATTTATCAATTAGGAGGTCATCCCTTATATTTGAATGCTCAAGATATGCAATTGAAAAGAGGGGAAACAATTGGTGATACTGCAAGGGTTTTAGAAAGATATGTGGATGGGATAATGGCAAGGGTATTTTCTCATTCCACTTTAGAGGAATTAGCAAAGTATTCAAATATTCCTGTTATAAATGGACTTTCAGACTTGGAACATCCATGTCAAGTTTTATCAGATTATTTCACTATTAGAGAAAAAAAGGGGAATAAAAAATTAAAAATCGTTTATCTTGGGGATGGAAATAATGTAGCAAATTCTCTTATACTTTGTGGAAGTTTATTGGGAATGGAGGTAATTTGTTCATCTCCAAAGGATTTTTATCCCAATTCTGATATCTTAAAGAAGGCAATGGATATTGCAAAAAAAACAGGAGCAAAAATAGAGATTATAGAGAATCCAAAGGAAGCAGTTAAAGATGCTGATGTTTTATATACCGATGTATGGATAAGTATGGGACAAGAAGAGGAAAAGGAAAAAAGATTAAAAATTTTTCCCCCTTATCAATTAAATAGAACCCTTCTTTCCTTAGCTAAGGAAGACGTAATGGTTATGCATTGTCTTCCGGCTCATAGAGGGGAGGAAATTACCGATGATGTTATGGATGGACCAAATTCTATTGTTTTTGACCAGTCGGAAAATAGACTCCATGTTCAGAAGGCAATCTTAGCTTTATTAATCTAATCTAAAAGGGAGGTTTGAAAATGGCTAATATAAAAATTGCGTTTATTGGTGCAGGAAGTGTAAGGTATACTTTAACCCTTATCTCTGATCTTTGTAAAATAAAAGAATTAAAAGATTCCTTTGTTTCTTTAATGGATATAGACGAGGAAAGATTAGAAGCAGTTTATAAGCTTTCCAAAAGATTAAACAATGAGCTTTCTTCCTCTTTAACTATTGAAAAAACAAAAAACCTTCAAGAGGCATTAGATGGGTCAAGTTATGTAATAAATACTGCATTAGCTCGGGGAGAAGGACATGAAGATGGATATATTCAATATGAAATTATGAGAGAAGTGGGAGAAAAACATGGATACTATAGAGGCATAGATAGTCAGGAGTTCAATATGGTCTCAGATTATTATACCATTGGGGGATTTAATCAATTGAAGATGTCCCTTGATATAGCAAGGGCAGTGGAAAAATATTCCCCTAATGCATATCTTTTACAAACTGCAAATCCAGTTTTTGAAATTACCCAATTGGTCCTGAGAAAGACTAAAGCAAAAATTATAGGATTCTGTCATGGATATGGAGGAGTATTTGACGTAATTCATACCTTAGGATTAGAACCTGATAAAGTAGAATGGCAAGTTGCAGGAGTAAATCATGGGATATGGCTCAATAGATTTTTATACGAAGGAAAGGACGCCTATCCCCTTCTTGATAAGTGGATAGAAGAGAAATCTTCAGAATGGGAACCTAAGAATCCGTGGGATGTTCAACTTAGTCCTGCCAGTATAGATATGTATAGATTTTATGGCATGCTTCCCATTGGTGATACACCAAGAAATGGTTCTTGGAAGTATCATTATAATCTTGAAACAAAGAAAAAGTGGTACGGAAAGTTTGGGGGAATAGATAATGAAGTAGAAAGGCCTAAATTTTATGAGAGTTTAAGAGCTATAAAAAGAACTTTAATAGATCTATCTAAAAGGGAGGATTTAAAGCTTTCCCAGATATTTCCTGAGGTGGAAAGGGAGAAATTAAGTGGAGAACAACACATCCCCTTCATAGATGCTATAGAGAACAATAAAAAGAAAAGATTAATTTTAAATATCCTTAATAACGGAATTATATCAGATATTCCTAAGGATGTAGTAGTTGAAGTTCCTGTTTGGGTTGATAGAGAAGGGATTCATCCCGAAGACATCTATCCTGATTTAACCCCTCGAATCAAAAAATTTTTTCTCACCCCAAGGATTATGAGAATGGAATTTGCCTTAGAGGCATTTATAACAGGAGATAGAAAAGTTCTTGAAGAAATTTTAATAAGAGATCCCAGAACAAAATCCTATGAGCAAGTAAAGACAGTTATTGATGAGATTTTAAATTTACCCTTTAATAGGGAGATGAAAGAGCACTATAGATAAAAATTTTACTCTCCTTTAGATCTTCTAAGGGATTCTTAAAAGAGGTTTCTACCGTAAGGGGACCAGGATAGTCTATTTCTCTTAATTTATCAAATATCTCGGAAAAACTTATTTTCCCTTCTCCCAATCTTAGATATTTTCTTTTACCTTCATCATCAAAACCCTGTCCATCATAATCCCTTACATGAACATTTTTTAAATATCTTAAAACTTTTATGGGATATTTTTCTAAGGAAAATTCTGTTGAGAAGAGATATTCAGTATCAATAGTTATACCTACATTTTTAGGATATCTACTGATAAGATTTTCATAGAATAAGGGGGGATTGGGAAGATAAGGTACATTTTCAATAGTTAATGTAACATTATATTTTATAGCATAATCCACCATTTTATCGAATATTGGGAAGATTGTTTTTAAAAGGGAATCTATGTTAGATCTAAAAGGAGGATGAAGGACAATAACTGGAATATAATGTTGTCCAGCTTTTTTTATTAATCTACTTAGAGATGGAAATATCTCTTTAAAGGGTTTATGAAGAATATTTTTTGGGGCATGAAGGGTTAATACTTTACCTTGATATTTTAAAGCTTCATGTAATAATAAATTGATCATTTCATCACTAAAAACTTGAGCAATAAACAATTCAATACCATTATATCCCGAGAAGATTATATGTTCCATAGCAGATATAGTTGTCCTAAATTTTCCCTCTGGACTATCCTCTGGATCTAAAAATGTCGCAGTAGAACAAGATATAATCATAATTTTTCTCTTAAAAATCTTTTTTTCTAATTATATTCTATGATATAATCAAATACAAAGGGGAGGTGTCCGAATTGGCAAGGGGCCGGTCTTGAAAACCGGTAAGGCCCTCGCGGCCATGTGGGTTCGAGTCCCACCCTCCCCGCCAATTTTTTTATTAATCTCTTTTTTCATATGGAGGTTATATCTATGGTTAAAATTGGCGTAATATCAGATACTCATCTTCCCTCACGTCTACCCCATCTACCCTCTATAGTTTTGGAAAAATTACAAGGAGTACAAATGATATTACATGCAGGAGATTGGGAAGAATTATTTTTTTTGAAAGACCTTGAAAAAATAGCACCTGTATATGGGGTACATGGAAATATGGACTCCTTAGAAGTTAAGAAAAAACTGCCAGCAAAAAGGGTTATAGAAGTTGAAAATATAAAAATCGGTCTAATTCATGGAGGAGGAAGTCCCTTTGGAATAAAGGAGAGGATAAAAAGAGAATTTTTAGAAGAAGGGATAAAGGTAATAGTTTTTGGTCATACCCATCGTGCCCTGATGGAATGGGATGAGGATATATTTTTCTTTAATCCTGGCTCTCCTACAGATAAATTCTTTACAACAAAAAACTCTATTGGAATTCTTTATGTGGACAAGGATAAGGTTTGGGGAGAGATTATTGAATTATGAAAAAGATTAAAGAAATTATTGAATATTTAAATATAAAAGAGGAAGATTATTATCCCTATGGATGGTATATAGCGAAGGTTAACTGGAGACTTTTATATAATTTACAAGAAAAACCTGATGGTAAACTAATTTTAGTAACTTCTATAACTCCAACCTCAGCAGGGGAAGGAAAAACTACAACCACAATAGGTTTAGGGGATGCCTTATCCTCCTTGGGGAAAAAGACAATAATTTGTCTTAGAGAGCCCTCTTTAGGTCCATTTTTTGGTATAAAAGGGGGAGCTGTTGGGGGAGGAAAGTCAAAAGTTGTTCCAGACTTAGAGATTAACCTCCATTTCACAGGGGATATTCATGCCGTTTCCTCAGCCCATAATCTTTTGTCTGCCATGATAGATAACCATATATATCATGGAAATGAGTTAAAGATTGATACAAGACAGATCTTTTGGAAAAGATGTATAGATATGAATGATAGACAATTAAGATTTATTGTAAGTGGACTTGGAGGAAAGACAAATGGTGTTCCTAGGGAAGATGGATTTGAGATAACAGCATCCTCCGAAGTGATGGCAATATTATCTTTAGCAAGGGATTTAGAGGACTTGAAAGAAAGACTTGGAAACATTATTATAGGGATTAATAGTAAGGGAGATCCGGTATTTTGTAGAGATCTGAAGGCTGAAGGAGCAATGTGTGTTCTTTTAAAGGATGCATTATCCCCCAATTTAGTTCAATCTCAAGAGGGCACTCCTGCTTTTATCCATGGAGGGCCCTTTGCTAATATTGCCCATGGTTGTAATTCCCTTATAGCTACAAAAATAGCCTTAAAACTTGCAGATTATGTTGTAACTGAGGCAGGATTTGGCTCTGAACTGGGAGCAGAGAAGTTTTTTAATATTAAATGTAGAGTTGGAAGACTTAATCCCTCATGCGTAGTATTAGTTGTATCCATTAGAGCTTTAAAATTGCATGGTGGAGCTAAGAAGAAGGAGTTAGATAAAGAAAACATTGATGCATTAAAAAGGGGAATTCCCAATTTACTTCATCATATCCACATAATCAACGATGTTTTTCATTTACCATTAGTTGTTGCAATTAATAAATTCCCCTTTGATACTGAGAAAGAAATAAAAACTCTTGAGGAGATTCTTGATGACAACAAAATAAGATATGCAATATCTGAGGTATTTGAAAGGGGAGGCGAAGGTGGAATTAAGTTGGCCTCAGAAGTTCTAAATGCTATAAAAGAGGAAAAAAATGGATTTGATAATTTATATAAATTAGAGGAATCTTATGAGGCAAAGATTGAGAAAATTGCCACAAAAGTTTATTCTGCGGAAAAAGTAGTATTTAGTGATTCTGCAAAGGAAGATTTGGAAAGGATATATAAATGGGGATTTAATAATTTACCAATATGTATGGCAAAGACTCAATTTTCCCTTTCGGATAATCCTAAGCTTTTGGGAAAACCAGAGAATTTTATTCTTAATATAAAGGGATTAAAAATTTCGGCGGGTGCAGGTTTTATAGTGGTATATACAGGAGAGATTTTGACTATGCCAGGATTACCTAAAATTCCTTCCGCAGTAAAAATTGATATAGATAAATATGGAAATATAAAGGTGGAAGATTAAGATGGCAGAAATACTATGGGGAAAACCCTGTGCAGAGGTTATGGACGAGAAAATCAAAGAGGAGGTTAAAAGGTTAAAGGAGAAAAATATTAATCCTACTTTATCTATCGTTAGAATTGGAGAGAATAAAGAAGCAGAGACTTATCTAAGAAATATCAAAAAAGTATTTCAGAAATTGGAGATAGAAATAGAAGAAAGAAATTATGATGAAAAGATTTCCTTTGAGAAATTAATGGAAATTTATAAAGAGCTGAAAGAAGATAAAAATATTCATGGAGTTCTAATTTTGAGACCTCTTCCCCCTCATCTGGAAAAATTGAGTGCCTATGCCCTTTTACCTGAGGAGAAGGATATCGAAGGATTAAGTTATATAAACTTAGGAAGATTATTTGTGGGAGAAGAAAGCTTTATCCCATGTACACCCTTGGCAGTTATGGAACTTTTAGATTATTATAATATTTCCATAGAGGGAAAGGATGTGGTAATTATTGGAAGAAGCATTTCTGTGGGAAGGCCTTTGGCATTACTCTTTCTGAAGAGGAACGCTACAGTGACCATCTGTCATTCAAAAACAAAGGATTTATCTTCATATACAAAAAGAGCTGAAATTTTAGTTTCAGCGGTGGGAAAGACAGGTATAGTTAATGGGGAAATGATAAAGGAGGGAAGTATCTTAATAGATATAGGCACAAACATGGTTAATGGAAAGCTGGTGGGAGATATAGATTTTGAGGGGGTTAAAGAGAAAGCAAAAGCAATAACTCCTGTTCCTGGAGGGGTAGGAGTTATAACCATTAGAGCTTTAGCAAAAAACCTATTGGAGGCAGTAAAGAGAAATGAAGTTGGAAATTAAAAATTGGGAAGAGATAAAGGAGTTTTTAGAGAAGGAAGTTTTTATATTTAGCTGTGATAATTGTGGAACTGAAGATTTAGAGAATAAAAATGCAAAAATAAAAGAATTTTTAGAAGAACATGACATTAAAATAATAAAGATTATTAATCTAAAGCCTGAGGATTGTAATATTCCTTCCTTAAAGAAGATCTTGGAGAAAGAGTTTATTCCCTCAAAAGTTGTTTTAACATTTACCTGTGGAGGGCTACCTCAAATTCTCCCTTCCTTAATAACCTCAAAAGTTATTCCCGCAGTAGATACTATAAGTATAAGATCAAGGGGAAAATTAGGTTATTTTACAAAATTGTGCTCTGCATGTGGAGATTGCTGGATTCATTATACAGGCAATTTATGTATAGAAAATCTTTGTCCTAAAAAAATGAGAAATGGACCCTGTGGAGGATCAAAGGATGGTTTTTGTGAGGTTTTTAGTGATAGAATATGTTCCTTTATTATTCTCTTTAGAAGGGGAATAGAAATTAAGGAAATAATTCCTCCTAAAGATTTTAGTAAGATTTTATTAAGATGAGCTTCAAAGAGAAATTATTATCTGGAGGTTTTGTTATAACTGCAGAAGTTACACCTCCAAGGGGGGTAGATGTAGAGCCTTTTATAAAGGGAAGTCTATCCCTTAAGGATAAGTTAGATGCTTTAAATGTCACTGACTTTCAAAATGTGGGGGTAAGGATAACATCCTTAGTAGGAAGTTATTTACTTATTAAAGAGGGGATTGAGCCAATTTTTCAGATAACATCAAGGGATAGAAATAGAGTTGCCATTCAAGGAGAAGTTTTAAGTGCTTATGTATTGGGGATTAGGAATATACTAGTATTAACAGGAGATTATCCCACAACAGGAATAATGAAAAATGCAAAACCAGTATTTGACATTGATACAATAAATATTCTTCGTTTTATAAAAAATTTATGTAGTGGGAGAGACTCTGCAGGAAAAACGTTAAATGGTACTCCAAATTTTTTTCTTGGAGCAGTTTTTAATCCCAATTTAGAACCCTTAGATTTGGAGATATCAAAGTTAGAGAGAAAGCATAAGGCAGGAGCAGAATTTTTTCAAACCCAATTATTTTATGAACTCTCATTGATTGAGAAAACAAGAGAAAAAATAAAGGATTGGGAGCCTAAAATTTTAGCAGGGGTCACTATTTTTAAGTCTAAAGAAATGTTGTATTACATGATGAATAAAGTTCCAGGGATAAAAATTCCACAAAAAATAATTAAAATCTTAGAAGAAAGTAAGAATATAAGGGAAAAAAGTATAGAGTTTTGTGCAGAATTTTGTATGAAAATAAAGGAAAGTAAACTTTTAAATGGGATTCATTTCTTAGCAAGTAGGCCAAAGGATATTTTGGAGGTATTAAATTTACTTAAATGGGAGAGAAAGGAGGTCTCAAATGTTTAAGCCTTCTGATTTTTTTGAATTAGATGATTTCGAAGGAGAGATCTTCGAAGGAGTTGAATTTGTATGGGAGGCCCTCTTAAGATTATCCAATTTCTTATCAAAATATGCAAAACCGGAGATTCATGGAATAGTTAAAGGAGGGGTATTTATTGAGGGACCTGTTTATGTGGGGAAGGGAACCATTATAGAGCCAGGAGTATATATAAAGGGTCCTACTTATATTGGCAAAGATTGTGAGATAAGACAAGGTGCCTATTTAAGGGGAAATATATTTATAGGAGATAATTGTGTGGTAGGTCATGCTACTGAGGTAAAAAATAGTATACTCCTTAATGGGGCCAGCGCTCCTCATTTTAATTATGTTGGAGATAGTATTTTAGGACACAATACAAATCTTGGGGCAGGAACAAAAATTTCCAATTTAAAAATTGGTCCAGAATCTACTGTAAAGATAAAAATTGAAAATCAAGTTATTGATACAAAATTGAGAAAATTTGGAGCAATAATAGGAGATCATAGTGAGACGGGATGTAATTCTGTTCTAAATCCCGGGACCATTTTAGGGAAATATGTTTTAGTTTATCCTAATGCTACAGTAAGGGGATATATCCCCGATAGATCCATAGTAAAATTCAAGCCTGGATTGGAGATTTCAAAGATAGAAAATTACCAGGCCTTTTGAAGTAAATTTAATAATACTTCTTCGTTTATCTCTCTTGGATTAGTTTTGATAGCCCTTGACTTTAATCCTTCCTTTGCTAAAAGGGGGAGATCTTCATATTTTATACCATAATTTCTAAGCCCTAATTTTACCTCCAAAGAATCAAAAAGATCTTTAATCTTTTTAATGATTTTTTCCTGTGCAGATCTTAAGGAAAAGACTCCAAGGGTTCTTCCCAAAAGAATAAGTTTTTCTCGAGAAAGAATCTCTAAATTGTATTCCAAAACGGGTAATGTAATAAGAGCAGTAGAAAGACCATGGGGAAGATTCCCATATACTCCTATGGGATGTGCTAAAGCATGAATAGCTCCCAATCCCGTTAAGGTTAATGCGATACCACTAAAGGTACTTGCGTAAAGTACTTTTTCCCTTAAATTTATTCTTTCACCATTTTTATATACCCTAGGAAGATAATTATATATTAGTTTAATAGCCTTTAATGAAATTGATTCAGTAAGAAGATTATTATTCAATGATAGAAAAGATTCCAATGCATGAATAAAAGCATCTATTCCTGAATAGGCGGTATAGTTAGGGGGTAGAGAAAGGGTTAGGTATGGATCAACAATTGCCAGATCAGGATATAGATAATCACTGGCTACACTTAACTTTTCCTTTGTTTCAGGATTTATTAAGACGGATACCCTTGTAACTTCGCTTCCTGTTCCTGCAGTTGTTGGGAGAAGGATACATGGAATGCCCTTCTTAGGAACCTTATCTGCTCCTATATAATTCCATATAGAATTGGGAAGTTTGCATCTCACTGCGATAGCCTTTGCAACATCTAAAGCACTTCCTCCTCCAATTCCAATAACTGCATCAATATTATTATTTTCTACAATTTCTGCCCCTTCATCAACAAAATAATAAGGCGGTTCTGGAGGAACTTTATCATAAATAAATAAATCACATTGATAATTATTAAAACTTTCTTGAATCTTCTCTAATATTCCTGTATCTTTTAAGTGTTTTTTTCCTGTTACCAATAAAAATTTTCTTCCAAATTTTAAGGCTTCTTCTCCCAAACTTTCCCAAAGTCCCACTCCAAACTTTATTCTAACAGGAAAATAAAAGGAAAATCCACTCATTATAATTTAAAATCTCCTTCCTTTTTTAAATATTCTACTAATCCTCCTTCCTTTAATATCCTCACCATAATTTCTGGGAGTGGAGAAAATATCTCTATTTTTAGATTTTTAGTTTTATTAAAGATTTCACTATTAATTAGATTTATATATATTAAATCACCATCATCAATTAAATCTGTATTGCATTCTAAAACAGGAAGCCCAACATTTATAGAGTTTCTAAAAAAAATCCTTGCAAAGCTCTTTGCCAGAACAGCACCTATCCCAGCATGTTTAATAACTAAAGGTGCTTGCTCTCGAGACGAGCCACAACCAAAATTTTTCCCTGCCACCAATATATCTCCAGGAGTTATTTTTTCATAAAAATTTGGATAAATATCTTCCAAAAGGTGCTTTGCCATCTCCCTAAAATCTAAGGATTTAAATTTATATTTTCCAGATATTATATAATCCGTATTTATATCATCTCCAAATTTATGAGCTTTTCCCTCAAAAATCATTTCCTCCTCCTAATCTATAAACTCTAAGGGATTTGCAATTTCTCCCTTTATTGCAGATGCAGTAACTGTTAAAGGAGAGGCTAAATATATAAAAGCTTTATTATTTCCCATTCTTCCTTTAAAGTTTCTATTTGCGGTAGAGATAATATTTTCTCCATCCGCTGGAACTCCCTGATGAGTTCCTACACAGGGGCCACAACCAGGATTTACAACAACTGCTCCAGCAGAAAGAAATATTTCAATTAATCCTTCTTTTAATGCCTGCAGATATATTTTCTTAGATGCTGGAGCTACAATCATCCTAACTCCTTTTGCTATCCTCTTCCCTTTAAGTAGTTCTGCAGAAAGTCTTAAATCTTCAAGTCTTCCATTGGTACATGTTCCCAAATATGCTTCTTGAATCTTAACTCTATCTACAGAAGATATAGGATATACATTGTCCACTTTATGGGGAAGAGCAATTTGAGGTTCCAAATTGCTTAGATCAAAAGTATATATAGCTGAAAAGTTTGCATCTTTATCAGAGAAAACCCCTTCCTCTATATAAATTCCAATTTCTTTTAAAAACTCCTTAGTCTTTTCATCAAAGGGCATTATTCCAGCTTTTGCCCCCATCTCTACCACCATATTTGCTATTGTAGCCCTTCCATCCATAGAGAGTTCCATAATTATTTCTCCTTCAAACTCTACAGCCTTATATGTAAGTCCATCTGCCTTAAAATATCCAACAAGATAGAGAATAATATCCTTTGCAGATACCCCTTTTCTTAATTTACCATTTAATATTATTTTTACTGTTTCTGGCACTTTAAACCACAGCTTCCCAGTATACATAGCAGAAGCAAGCTCACTGGATCCAACACCTGTAGCAAAACAATTTAAAGCCCCATAGGTACAAGTATGGGAATCTGCACCTATAATTAAACTACCAGGTAAGGCAAGACCTCTCTCCATAAAAACCTGATGGCAAACTCCTTCTCCAATCTCAGAAAGCTGAGTCTCATACTTCTCTGCAAAATCCCTCATCAATTTATGGAGATTTGCCACACCTTCATTAGGGGGAGGAGCAGAATGATCTAAAACCAATAAAACTTTTTCATTATTAATTACCTTTTTTCCTCCTAACTCTTCAAATACCCTTATAGCGAGGGGAGCGGTACCATCCTGCCCCATCAAAGCATCAACCCTCGCCACCACAATATCTCCTGCTTTTACAGATTTACCTGAATGATTAGAAAATATCTTCTCACTAATGGTTTTTCCCATTTTTACACTCCCTTAGTCTCTGCCTTTTGCTTTAAATAATCTTGATATAAATACATAAGCTCTTTATCAAAAAGAGGTCTCTTAAGTTCTACAGCTAAAGCTCTCACAGATTTTAGTAATTCTGTTGCCTCTTCCTCAGTTAATTGAATTCCATATTCTGAAAATTTTCTGATTAAAGCATGGGTTCCCGAATGTTTACCTATTACTATTTGTCTTTCTCCTCCCACTTCTTCAGGAGAAAAGACTTCATAAGTTTTTGGATATTTAAGAACCCCATCTGCATGAATCCCAGACTCGTGGGCAAAAATATTTTTTCCTACAATGGTCTTATTCACTGGAAGTTCCCTTGCAGATGCCTTTGCAACATATTCACAGATTTCTTTAAGTTTAAAAGTCTTAATATCTAAATCTACATTGTATATATACTTAAGTGCCATCACAACCTCTTCTAATGCAGCATTTCCTGCTCTTTCTCCTAATCCGTTTACTGTTACCCCTACATATGTTGCTCCTGCCTTAACACCTGCTAAGGTATTGGCGGTTGCCATACCAAAATCGTTATGGGTATGCATCTCCACAGGAATTCCAACCTCGTCTACTATTTTTTTAATAATTTCATAGGTGGTAAATGGTTCTAAAATGCCCACAGTATCACAAAATCTTAGCCTATCTGCTCCTGCCTGTTTTGCTAATCTTGCAAACTCCAAGAGAAACTCCAAATCTGTTCTTGACGCATCTTCAGCATTTACAGATACATATACTCCATGTTTCTTAGCAAATTCACAGGCTTTTACCATATTTTCTAATACCCATTCCCTAGTCTTTCTTAATTTATATTTTATATGTATATCTGAGGTAGAAATAGAAATTGCCACAGCATCAACCCCACATCTTAAAGATGCTTCAATATCGCTAATAACTGCTCTATTCCATCCCATTATACTTGCTTTAAGTCCTGATTTTACAATTGTTTTTATAGCTTCCTCTTCATCCCCTCCCATAACAGGTATTCCAGCCTCAATTTGATGTACTCCCAACTCATCTAACATTTTTGCAATTTGTACCTTTTCTGTTTTAGAAAAAACTACTCCAGCAGTCTGTTCTCCATCCCTCAATGTCGTATCAACAATTTTTATCTCTTCTTTTTTCATATTTAAACCTCCTTAATTTTTAAAAATTACAAAAAAACAAGGTGCTTTGGAGATGCTTCCAAAGCACCTTTGCTTTTTTCTAATAATTTTTCTTTCAGAGATATTATATCACACTCGTCTTTAAGTTTAAACTTCCTAACAAATATGATATACTAAAGAAAAATCTAATAAGGGGGTAATAATAAATGGCAAAGGGATTCTCTGGTAAATCAAGAAGACTCGCTGTTCTTTATTGTATCTTTTTAGGAATTTTTGGAGCCCATAGGTTTTATATAGGGAAAATGGGGACAGGACTTCTTATGTTATTTATCGGATTTATGGGAATAATCCTTTCTATAATTTTAAAAATGTTTTATTGGTATCTTTTTCTCCCTTTAGGAATATGGATATTAATTGATCTCATACTTCTTCTTTTAGGTAAAATGAAGGATATTGATGGAAATTTAGTTTGGAAATGGTAAAATTTGATTATTTAATTTTTCCTCTCCATTTTAAATTTTTCATTCCATTTAAAAATTCTGGAATCTTTTCCTTCGGAAATCTTGGCCATGTTATAATGATGAGAAAAATAAGATATAAAATAATAAGAATTCCATAATTGAAAAGATTTCTAAAAGCAGTATAGATCATCATACCATAAGGAACTGCTTGAAATCCTTGTGCCAATTGTTCAGATGGAAAAGCCCAAAGTCCTAAAAAAGTTATTATCAGAAAAATTATAGTGAGAGATAGAGATATAAATTTACTAAAGGTAAGATAAAGAAGAACACCAAAGGAGACAGTCATATCTGCATGGAGATCGTGAGCTCCAATCCATGTTTGATAGTTAACCTTAGAGCTTCTTGCAAAAAATCCATCTAATATATCAGTAAACCATGCAATTATGAGCCAGAGGATTGCAGAGGGAAGCCCAGCTTTCCCTTGAGAAAATCCTATAAATCCAATCCAAAAACCTATTAAAAATCTTGATAAGGTAAGGGAGTCTGCTAATAACTTTACATAAACCATAACTTTCACCCCCTTTTTTTAAAAGATTTTAACATATTTTGTGATAAAAATCACTTTTTACAAAAAAGAAATTTTGTATAATAAGGCATAAAGATAAAGAGGGAGGTTAATAATATGAAGAGACTAATATTTACCTTGATAATTCTTGCATTTTCTATATCTTTTTCCCTTTCTCAACAAATATCTATTCAGGAAAAACCACCTTCTCCTTCTTGGGAAAAGATTATTATTGTTCCTAATCCAGAAACAAAATTAAAATTAGATTTGTGGCTGAATAAACCTGAAGGAAGTATATATAGAGTCGGAGAGGAACTAAAAATATTTGTAAGGGCAAATGATGATGTACATTTATATATATTTGATTTAACTCCTGATGGAGATTTTAAATTAATTTTTCCCAATATGTATTCAGGGAATAATTTTATAAAAAAGAATCAAACATATACATTTCCCGATAAACCCACATACAGTTTTAAAATAAGCCCTCCAGGAGGGAAAGAATTTATTGTAGGAATAATATCTAAAAAACCATTAAATTTATTTCCAGGAAAAAGATTAGAAGTTTTGAGACCCGGCGAATCCTTGGAGAAAAATATTGAGAAAGCATTAAAAAACATTGAGAGGGTTTTAATTGAAGAGAAAAAGGAAGCTTGGGCTCAAGCGGTAACATATTTTTATGTTCAAGAAATAGTAACTCAAGGTAGAGTAAAAATTAACTCAAATCCTTCAAGGGCACAAGTATATATTAATAATGAATACAAAGGACTTACTCCTCTCTCTTTAATCCTTCCTGAGGGAAGCTACAGAGTTCTTGCTAAGTTAGAAGGATATAAAGACTATGAGACTACAATTATAGTAGAAGGTAATAAAGAAAAGGAATATACTTTTAATCTTTCTCCAAGATATGGTAATTTGAGAATAGAATCTAAACCTTCTGGGGCAGAGGTATATATCGATGGAGTATATAGAGGAAAAACCCCATTAACTATAAAAAATCTTTTAGCAAAAACCTATGAGTTAAAATTGACCTACCCAGGATATAGCGATATAGTGGAGAAAGTCGAGATTAAAGAGGGAATTGAAACAAGAGTAAGTTTATCTTTACTTCCCGCCGTTGGAAGTCTTAGTATAAATTCAAGTCCCTCAGGAGCAGAGGTATATCTTAATGGGGTTTATAGAGGGCTTACTCCTTTACTTATCTCAAATCTTTACCCTGGAACTTATCAAATCCAATTGAGAAAAAGCGGTTATAAAGATTTTATAAGTTCTATAAATGTAATACCAGGAACCACTTCTTCTTATAATTTCACTTTAATACCCCTCTTGGGAACAATAAATATATTTTCTAATCCATCAGGTGCTGAGGTATATATTGATAGAGTATATAAAGGGAAAACTCCCCTTTCCCTCACTGATATTCCCTCTGGAACCTATGACCTTAGAATAACTCTTTCAGGCTATGAAGAATATTTTGAGAGAATAACCCTCGCTCCAGGAGAAGTAAAACAAGTAAGTGTAAATCTTAAACCTTTATATGGAGAGGTATTTATTGATTCAAAACCTCAAGGAGCAAAGGTTTATATAGATGGAAAATATCAAGGAACAACTCCAATTACCCTAAATCTTTTTGAAGGAAAATATAGCCTTATCTTAAGCCTTTCTGGATACTCTGATTTAAGTACTGAAATTAATGTCAAGAGTAAAGAAAGGAATAATTTTGTATTTGTTCTCTCTCCTATAGAGGTTCCCACTAATATTTATTATCTCAACTTTACTAAGGGCACTTACGATGGAAATCTTGTAATAACAAAATTAGAGAAATCCATTCTCAATAAAGAGGATGGAGTTTATAACTTGACTATCTTTCCTTCAGGAATCTTAGAAACAAAAATTCCTCTCTTCAAATTTAAGAAGATATTATTAAAGATAAATTTCTTAATAACTCCCGATAATAAAGGAGTTATAAATCCAATATTTGAGATAATTCTTAATGGAAGACCTATAACATTACCCTTTGCTATTGAGGGTAGGGAATATTTTAATGTAAAATGGGATATAACTTCTTATTGGCTACAAGATAGAGAAAATATTTTAACCTTACAAGTAGATAAGAAGGTAGAAGGAAGCTTAAAAATAAAAGAGATTATAATAGAAGGGAGATAAGGAATATTTTAAATGAAATTATGTCCTTGTTGTAATGTGGAGTTAATTCCTAAAAATGTTCCCACATATTATGGAAGGTATTTAGAAGTTGACCAATGTCCAAATTGTTATGGAATTTGGTTTGATAAATGGGAATTAGTTGCCCTTAATCCAGAGGGAACAAGAGATTTAGAATACAGGGATATTCAGTCCATCTCTTGTTCCCCAACCCTCTGTCCCAACGATCAAGTTCCTCTAAAACCATTAAAAGATCCTCTAATTCCTAAGGATATTGATATCTATTATTGTCCAAAATGTCTTGGTACTTGGGTTTCTATTGAAGATTTATTAAAGTATAAAGAATTTCAGAAGAAGAAAATGCATACTAAGGAACAAAAGGAAGAATCTTCAAAGGAATTGGAAGAAAAAATTGAAAGGTTATTATCTTATCAGGAAACAAAAAATAATGAGATGGAGAATTTAGAAGAAAAAATTGCTGGAGCAGTTTCTATAATCTTAGTAATTTTAAGAATTCTCTCTAAATTTTTAAAATAGTAAGGGAGGTCACCTATGAAAGATTGGTTAAATTTTCCCAACTTTCCCAGGAATCAATTTTCCTTTAAAAGCATTTTAACCCTTATAATAATGATTCTCTTAATAATTATAATTGCAGGAAGTTTTTATTTTGTTGGTCCTGCAGAAGTTGGCATATTAAAAAGATTTGGAAAAATTATTGGAGTTTATGGGCCTGGACTCCATTGGAAAATCCCCATTATAGATTCGACCATTAAAATTGATGTTGCAGCAATAAGAAGATTGGAGATAGGATTTAGAACTATAACCTTAGGTCCTCCTGCAAAATATCAAGATGTACAAGAAGAATCTCTTCTCCTTACAAAGGATGGTAAAATTGTAGATTTAGATTTTGTGGTTCAATATCAAATTTCTGATCCCGTTAAATTTCTTATGTATATAAAAGAAGCAGAAAAACTTCTAAAAGATTTAGCCCAAGCTTCTATGAGACAAGTAGTCGGAAATTTCTTATTTGATGAAATTCTAACAGTATCAAAGGATGAGATACAAAATAACGTAAAAATTATTCTTCAAGATATTTTAAATAAAAATAATTTTGGAATCAAAATTTTAAATGTTCAACTTCAAGATGTTATCCCTCCAACACCTGTACAATCTGCATTCCAAGAGGTAATTAATGCAAAATCTGAGAAGGATAAATTAATTTTAGAGGCTCAGGCTTATTACAACCAAATTGTTCTTGAAGCAGAAGGTCAAGCTGCAAAAATTATTGCAGAGGCAGAAGCTTATAAAAATGAACAGATTGAAAGAGCAAAGGGAGATGCCCAAAGATTTAAAGCTCTCTTAGAAAGATATACTAAAGCTCCATCTCTTATAAAAACAAAATTGTATATGGAAGCTTTAGAAATGATACTTCCTCAAACTAGAATAATAGTTATTGATGATCCAAAGGGAAGCATTAAAATACTTAATTTTCCTTCGGATATTTTCACAAAAACTATGACCCTTCAAGAAGGAGGAAGGTAGAAATGAAATACATTTTTACGATAATAATTTTAATTATCCTTTTCTTTGCTTTTATTATATCCATTTTTGTGGTAGATGTAACAAAGCAAGCAATAGTTATGGAATTTGGAAAACCCATTAGGGTTATAAGAGAACCTGGATTATATTTTAAAAAGCCCTTTATCCAGGAAGTAGTATATTTTGAAAAAAGAATATTAGAATACGATTCAGAACCTACCTTTGTGGTCACTAAGGATAAGAAATCTTTGATTTTAGACTCCTTTTCCCTTTTCAGAATCTTAGATCCTCTCTTATTCCTTAAAACTGTAAGGGATGAAACTGGAGCTCAGGCAAGATTAGATGACATTATTTATAGTGAAATGAGAAGAGTTGTAGGACAATATGATTTTGATGATATAGTTTCTGGAAGAAGGGAAGAGGTCTTTGAAGAGGTAACAAGATCATCAAAATTAAAGGCAATGGAATTGGGAATTGAGATAAATACTGTGAGGATGAAAAGAGTAACAGTCCCTCAGGAAAATCTTAGAAAAATCTACGACTCTATGATAGCAGAAAGACAAAGACAAGCATCATTATATAGAGCAGAAGGGCAAAGAGAAGCTCAAAGGATAAAATCAGAGGCAGAAAAGAAAAAAGCTATCATTTTAGCATCTGCATATAAAAGGGCACAAGAATTAAAAGGAGAAGGAGAGGCAGAAGCAGGAAAGATTTTACAATCTGCCCTATCTACAAACCCAGAATTTTACCAATTCTTAAGAACCTTAGAGGTTTATAAAAGGGCACTTCCTGGAAATGTCTTAATTATAACTCCAGACTCTGAAATTTTTAGATATTTAAGGGGAAAATAAGTTATGTAGAGTTTCTTAATCTATTTTGAATATCTTGTATTATTTTCTTTATCGTAAGATCTGTTTGATATAATTCTTGTATTTTTTCATATGCATGAAGAATAGTGGTATGATCTCTTCCTCCAAATTCTTCTCCAATTTTAGGAAGAGATGTATCGGTAAGAGTTCTTGCCAAATACATGGCAATCTGGCGAGGTAATGCTATCTCCTGAGTTCTTCCTTTTCCTGTAATTTGTTCTGGGGTTATATGGAAATAGTTTGCAACTTCTTGAATAATATTTTGAATACTTATTGGAGTCAAGCTCGGTGGCTGTATAATATCTTTCAATACTGTTTTCACAAGGGAAAGGTCGATGGGCATATTGTTTAAAGAAGCAAAGGCAACAGTTCTTATTAACGCTCCCTCCAGTTCTCTAATGTTTGATTGTATCTGTTCAGCAATAAATTCAATAACTTCATCAGGTATTACAACTCTTTCTGCCTCTGCTTTTTTCTTTAAAATAGCAATTCTTGTTTCCAGATCTGGAGGCTGAATATCAGCCATTAAACCCCATTCAAATCTTGATCTTAACCTATCTTCTAACGTAGGAATTTCCTTTGGAATTCTATCGCTGGTAATAACAATTTGTTTTCCTGCCTCATAAAGGGCATTAAAGGTATAGAAAAATTCTTCTTGAGTCCTTTCCTTTCCTGCTAAAAATTGAATATCATCAATCAATAGAATGTCTATATTTCTATATTTTACTCTGAATTTACTCATTCCATCTTCCTTAATAGCATCGATAAGTTCCACTGTAAATTTTTCCATGGAGGAGTAGATTACTTTTAATTGAGGAAATTTTTCTCTTACATAATGTCCAATTGCATGTATAAGATGAGTTTTGCCTAATCCTACTCCCCCATATATAAAGAGGGGATTATAGGCTTTTCCAGGATTTTGGCTTACTGCTAATGCTGCTGCATGGGCAAATCTATTACTATCACCAACTACAAAGGTATCAAAGGTATATTTAGGATTTAAATTTAAATAATATAAAACCTCCTCAGAAATTTCCCTCTGGGGAGGCTCCTCTTCGTTATCTTCAGTAAATAATTCTATCTTCCATTCCCTTTGAGAGGTTTTCCTTAGTACCTCTTCGATCAGTTCCACGTAATGTTCCTGGAGCCATTCCTTAGAAAATCTATTGGGGGTTTGGAGTATAAATTTTTCCCCTTCAACTCCTAAGGGTTTTAAAGTTTTTATCCAAGTTTCAAATCCAGGTCTACTTATCTCCAAAGAGATTATATCCAAAGCCTTTTCCCAAGCAACCTTCCAATCTTCCATTTTTAACCCCTTAAAAAGAATATAAAAGTGTCAAAATTAATTTTAACAAATATATTTTTGTTGGGCAATTAAAAATTTTTCTTGGAAAAATCAAGATTCTAATGTATAATTAAGTCAAGAAAAATTTTATAAATGTGAGGGACAATGGAAGGAAAAGACTTTCTCAAAAAAGTTCCTCTATTCTCTGGTCTATCAGAGGAAGATTTAGATCGTCTTATTACCATCTCAAGGGAAAAATTTTATCCTAAGGATTCAGTAATTTTTCATAGGGAAGAAGCCGGAAATTTCTTTTTCCTAATTTGTTCTGGAAGGGTAAAGGTGATAATAGAAACCGAAGACGGAAAGGAAGCAATTCTTTCTATTCTTTATCCCACAGAGTTCTTTGGGGAGATGTCCCTATTAGATGGGGAACCAAGATCTGCCTCGATTGTTGCCCTTGAGGATACAAGAGTCTTAATAATCCAAAGGGATGAATTTTTAAATCTTCTTTCTAAGCATCCCGAAATGTCCTTAAAGATCTTAAAAACCCTTTCCCTTCGACTTAGAAAGGCAAATAAACAGATTGAAACCCTTATGTTTTTTGATGCTCCCGGAAGAATTGCAAGAATCCTTCTTGATATTGTACTTGATAAAGGAGTAAAAACAGAAAAGGGAATTGCAGTAGATTTAGATTTTACAAGACAAGAACTGGGAAGTTTAATAGGTGTTTCTCGAGAAACCGCCACAAGAGTATTAAAAAATTTTGAGGAAGAAGGGATCATAACCGTAGAAAAAAACCATATTATAGTTCATAACTTAGAAAAACTTAAAAAACGAATATATTAATGATTCAAAGACAAATCATAAAGATAACTAAGCCTATAGAAGATAGGCTTGATAAGTATTTAACTCAAATATTACCTCTTACAAGATCTCAAATTCAAAATCTTATAAAAGATGGAAATATAAAGGTAAATGGAAGATTAGTAAAGGGAGGAGAAAGATTAAAATTAGGGGATGAAATTGAAATAGAAATTCCACCTCCTGAGCCCATTGATATAATTCCACAAGATATAAAACTGGATATTATTTATGAAGATGAAGATCTTTTAGTAATTAATAAACCAAGAGGTATGGTAGTTCATCCTGCTTGTGGTCATTATTCTGGAACTTTAGTCAATGCATTACTCCATCACATAGGTAATCTTTCCCAAATTGGAGGAAAGATAAGGCCAGGGATTATTCACAGATTAGATAAGGATACTACAGGACTTCTTTTAGTTGCTAAAAATGACTTTGCTCATTTATCCCTCTCGAGTCAATTGAAAAATAGAGAATTAAAAAGAATATATTGGGCTTTAGTAGAAGGAGAAATTCCATGGGAAGAAAGAAGAGTAGAATTACCTATTGGGAGACATCCAGTACATAGGAAAAAAATGGCTGTAGTTCCCTTTGGAAAACCTGCTATAAGTAATTTTAAAGTATTGGAAAGATTTAAGAATTATACTCTTCTTTCTGTAAATCTTGAAACAGGAAGAACCCATCAGATTAGAGTACATTTAAGCTATTTAGGATTTCCTATCGTGGGAGATATTGTTTATGGAAGAAGAGATAAGAGATTTAACATGACAGGCCAACTTCTTCACGCAAAGGAAATCTATTTTCTCCATCCAAGAAAGAAAGAATATATGAGTTTTTCTGTAGATTTACCTAAGGATTTTCAAGAAATATTAGACCAGTTGAGAAATAGTCTCTAATGCTTTTTCTGGTTTTACAAAAATCGTCCTTTCATTTTTATATATTACAAACCCAGGCTTCCCCTCCTTAGGTTTTTGGACATATTTTCTTTTAGTATAATCTACTGGAACATAATTAGATTCTTTTCCTTTACTAAAATATCCTGCTAATTCTGCAGCCTTCTCAATAATCTCAAAAGGTATATCTTCTTTAGATCTTGACTTTAAGACTACATGGGCACCAGGAATTCCCCGCACATGAAACCATAAATCTTCTGGACCTGCAATATTAAAGGTAATATAGTCATTTTGTTTATTATTTTTTCCCACATAGATTTCATATCCTGAGAAAATAAATTTATACGGTTCTGATTTTTTCCTTCTTTTTTCTTTTTCCTTCTTTTTCTTGATATATCCTTCATTTATCAATTCCTCTTCAATTTCCTGAAGTTCAAAAAAATCCCTACTATTTTCTAAGGCTATCTCTAAGGAATTAAGATAATAAATCTCTTCTTCTAATTTTTTCAGTTGTTCCTTTAAAATTTCTGTTCCTTTTTTGAGTTTTTTATACTTCTTAAAATATCTTTGAGCATTATCCACAGGAGATAATGATGGGTCTAACTCTATTTCTATAAACTCCCTCTCTTCACTATAGGGATTAGGAAGAACTATCTTTTCTGCTCCCTTTTTAATTTCCCTTTGATAAAAAAGGAGAATTTCTCCTTTTATTTTAAAAATTTCAGATGACTCTCCTTCTTTTATTTTTTGCAAGAAATCATTCTTCTTTTCAATTACTTTATTTAAATTATCTGCTATGATATCTCTTAATCTCTTCTTAAATTGATCAGTAATAAAAATATCTAAGCAATAGGAATATATATAGTCAATTGCTTCTTTTAGAGTTTTAAACTCTTTTCTCTTTAAGTTCTCAAATATCTCTAAAGGAAAAAGAGAAAAACTATAAGGATTGTTCTCAGTAAAATAGACTAAAAATTGAAAATCTCTCTTTAGTATCTTTTCTTTAAATTTAAATATTTCTTCCTTTAATTTCTCCTTCTCCTCAATTCCTAAGGAACTGTAGAGCTCTTTATCAATTTCTTTTGTGATTTCTTCTGCTAATAGTGGATTTATATATAAAATATCCTTTGTAAGAATCTCCTTAATCGATTTCTCTTTATTAAGAAGAGTTTCTATATCTTCTTCTTTAATGTCTAAAAGGGAGGTTTTTTCCATTTTTGGAGGATATAAATATACTTTCCCTGGTAATACCTCCCGGTATCTACTTTTTTCAGAACTTACATGTTTTATAGAATCCAAAATAATATTATTCTCATTTACAAGAATAATATTACTATACTTTCCCATAAGCTCCACAATAAGTTTCCTTTTGGACTCTTCAAATCTTTTAAATATAAATTCCACAATTCTTTCTCTCGGAATGATATACCAATCTAAAATTCTTGCTCCTTCTAAATGCTTCCTAAGAAACATAGAAAAAGGTGGAGGATTTGAAGGATAAGGAAATTCTTTTTTAGTTAATTGTATTCTATATAATTGAGGATGCACCGAAAGAGAGAGAATAAACTTTCCTTCTCTTAGAGAGTATAAATGGAAAAAAATTTCTGTATTTCCTATTTGATAAATCTTTTCCACTAAGGAATTTTTAATTCTTTCATAAAGCTCACCATGTAAAATTTCTAATGTTAAAAGATCAAAATTTAGCTTAAAATTCATAAAATTCTTAAGCTTCTCCTGAAAGAATCCCTTCTATTTCATTTAAAACATCCTCCCCCAATTTTACTCCTGATGCCCTTACATTTTCTAAAACCTGCTCAGGTTTACTTGCTCCTGTTATAACACTACTTATCTCTGGTCTTCTCAAAATCCAAGAAAGGGCCAACTGAGACATAGTTAAGTTTAAATCCCTAGCAATATTGGTTAATTTTCTTACTTTATTTATATTTTCCTCTGTTAAATCCCTTTTAATCCATTCACTCCATTCTGCTCTTGTTCCCTTAGGCATTCCTTCATTGTATTTTCCTGTTAATATCCCTTGAGCTAATGGACTAAATACTGTTATACCAATCCCATATCTTGCACATGTGGGCATAATTTCTTGTTCAATATGTCTATCTAACATATTATATCGAGGTTGCTCCACCTGAGGCTTGTAACAATTTAATTTTTCGCAAATTCCCACTGCTCTCTCAATTTGTGCTGCACTCCAAACACTTGTTCCCCAATAAAGAATCTTTCCCTGATGTACCAAATCATCCATAGCTCTTACTACCTCTTCTACAGGAGTTTCAGGATCAAATCTATGACAAAAATAAATATCTAAATAATCTACTCCTAACCTTTTTAAGGATCCATCAATAGATTCCATAATATGCTTCCTACTTAGTCCTCTATCATTTACATTATCACTCATGGGCCAATATACTTTACTTGATATAACTAAATCCTGTCTCCTAAATTCTTTTAGGATCTTTCCCACGACCCTTTCTGCCTCTCCCATTGCATAGACATCGGCAAGATCAAAAAAATTTACACCATTTTCAATAGCAACATAGATGCATTTTTTTGTGGTCTCAAAATCTACAGATTCTCCATAAGTCAACCATGCTCCTAAGGAAATCTCACTAACTTTAATCCCAGCATTTCCTAATCTTCTATATTCCATATTTACCTCCCTTTACTCTTTTATTATCTCCCCACCCTCCACATCTTGAGAGAGAATTTCCCAATTTGGCTTAAATTCTATATGTAGTCTCATAAGATTGGGACATTTTTCTCCTAAAACATCCTTCCACAATTCATATTTTATAATATCATCTTGAGGACCAAATTCAGGATTTGCTTCTTCCCTTGGTCTAATTCTCACAGAAATAATCTCACCACATTTTCTACATTTAATTTTGATAGTAAAAACCTGTGAAGATAAAGGTGGAGGAGAAAAAAGCTTTTTTAACCATTTAAACATTTTTTACCTCCAACTAATTTTTTATATATATATTTTACCCCATTTCTACCTCTACAAAATGTGTTTTTCCATCTCCAAATATAGGAAGAATGTTACCAAAGATTTCTTTACCATCAACAATTATTCTTTTAACACCCTTAGAAACATGCTTTGGATTTTTAATCTCTATTCTATAATTTGATCCCCTAAAATAACGATTTATAATAAATCTTTCCCAATCTTTGGGAATACATGGATCAATCTTTAATCCATTAAATTCAGGTTTTATCCCTAAAATCCATTGAGAAATAACCACAAAAGACCAAGAGGCTGTACCTGTAAGCCACGAATTCTTTCCTTCTCCATGTCTTTTTGCATCCTTTCCTGCAACCATCTGACAATACACATAAGGCTCTACTTTGTGTATTTCACTTTCTTCCTCAAAAAATGCTGGCGTAATTTTACAATAAGCTTCAAAGGCTCTATCACCCCTTCCAATTACCGTTTCTCCTGCAATCACCCAAGGGTTATTATGGCAAAAAATTCCTGCATTCTCCTTATATCCCGGAGGATAGGAGGAAATCTCTCCCAATTCTAAGTAATATCTACTGTATGCAGGTTGTTGAAGTACCATGCCATATTTTGTATCAAGATATTTTTTACAGGAATCAAGGGCAAGTTTTGCCTTTCCATCATCAACTCCTATTCCAGCCATAGTGCATATTCCCTGGGGTTCTATAAATATTTTTCCCTCCTCACATTCCTTACTTCCTACCTTTCTTCCAAAGGCATCGTAAGCTCTAAGAAACCATTCTCCATCCCATCCATATTCTAATATTGTAGAGATCATTTTATTACATGCAGATTTTGCAAAATCTGCCTCTTCAAAATCTTCCATTTTCTTACAGATCTCTATGTAGTCAGGAGATACAAATACAAAAAGCCCTGCTATAAAGACAGACTCTGCTATTTTTCCCTCCTGATTTGTTGTAGTTTGAAAGGATTCATCAGGATTTTTTGAGAAGCAATTTAAATTTAAACAATCGTTCCAGTCTGCTCTTCCTATAAGGGGTAATCCATGAGGTCCCAAATTATCGGTAACATGATGATATGCTTTTTTAAGATGTTCATAAAGGGTTCCTTTTCTTGTTTCATCATTATTATACGGTATAACCTCATCAAGTATAGACCAGTCTCCTGTCTCTTTTATATAAGCTGATGTGGAAAGGATTATCCAAAGGGGATCATCATTAAAGTTTCCACCGATTTCATTGTTTCCCCTCTTTGTTAAAGGCTGATATTGATGGTATGCTCCTCCATCTTCAAACATTGTAGACGCAAGATCTAAAATTCTTTCTCTAACTCTATTGGGAACAAGATGGACAACACCTAAGATATCTTGATTAGAATCTCTAAACCCTATACCCCTACTTATTCCTGATTCAAAATAAGAGGCACTTCTTGCTAAATTAAAAGTTACTATACACTGGTATTGATTCCAAATATTTACTACTCGAGATAAGATTTCTGATGGATGGTCCAATTTATATCTCGATAATAAATTATCCCAATAATTCTTTAGCTCATTAAAAGCCTTTTCTACATCTTCTGTTTTCTTAAACTTATTTATTATCTCGTAGGCTCTACTCTTATTAATTACTCCCTTTTTCTCCCATTTTTCCTCTTCGGGATTTTCTACATATCCCAATATAAATATAAAATCCTTAGACTCTAAGGGTTCTAAAGAAATTTCCAAATAATGAGAGGCGACAGGAGCCCAGCCTTCTGCAATAGAGTTTGTGGGCTTTCCTTTAATTACAGCCTTTGGTTCAGAAAAATCATTATATAATCCTATAAAACTGTCTCTATCAGTATCAAAGCCTTGAATGGGAACATTCACAGAATAGAAGGCAAAGTGGTTTCTCCTTTCTCTATATTCAGTCTTATGATAGATTACAGAACCTTCTACTTCTACTTCTCCTGTGGAGAAGTTTCTTTGAAAATTTGTTTGATCATCCCATGCATTCCAAAGGCACCACTCAATAAAGGAGAAAATTCTTAAGTTTCTTTTTCTTGAAGATAGATTTTTAATAGTCAATTTTTGAATTTCAGCATTCACGCCAAGGGGAACAAAAAACAATATCTCACAGGATATTTCATCCCTTTCCCCTAAGATCTTTGTATAGGAAAGTCCATGGCGACACTCATATCTCGAAAGTTCTCTCTTGACAGGTTTCCACGTTGGAGACCAAAAACTACCATTTTCCCATATATAGAAATATCTTCCTCCATTATCAATAGGTACATTATTATATCTAAACCGTGTTATTCTCCTTAATCTTGCATCTTTATAGAAGACATAACCCCCTGCAGTATTTGATATTATCGAGAAGAATTCCTCACATCCTAAATAATTTATCCAGGGATATGGAGTCATAGGATTTGTAATCACATATTCTCTATTTAAATCATCAAAATATCCAAATCTCATTTTTTACCTCCTTTAAAAATCTTTATCCCATTATAACTAAAACTTCATTTTCATCCTTCATCTCCTCAAGAGGAATAAAATTACCTAAAATCTCCTTCCCATTTATTTTTATATATTTAACTCCCTTTTGAACACCATTGGGATTTTCAACTTTTATTCTTAACTTTCTTCCTCTGAAAATTCTTTCCATATAAAATTCCTTCCAATCTGATGGAATGCAGGGATCAATTCTTAATCCCTCATATTCTGGTTGAACTCCAAGAATTCCTTCCACAGCTGCTGTTTGAATTGAAGATGCAGTACCTGTAAGCCAATGAACGTGGGCCCTTCCATGGAAGGGACTATCTTTTCCTTCGGTAAATTGGCAATGGACATATGGTTCTCCCTGTCTTACTTCTGCTTTATCATTCATATTTGCGGGATTATTTTCCTGATAATATTTAAATGCTCTATTTCCATTACCCAATATAGTTTCCGCTCTTATTAACCAACCTTGGGTGTGGGAAAAGATTCCTGAATTTTCCTTCATTCCTGGAAGAAAGAGAATCATTCGGGCTACAGGAAAACCATAATTTTTTACAGGTGGATACATAATCATAGCTCCATAATCAGTATTAAGAATTTTTTCCACATTATCCATAATAATCTTTCCCTGATTTTCATCAGCAACACCACTTATTACTGCCCAAGATTGAGGATTTAACCAAAAATTTGCCTCTTCACATTTTTTAGATCCAATAACCTCGTCTCCTCTAAAAGCTCTAACAAATCTATCTCCCTCCCATGCATATTTTTGTAGATTTTCATATAACTTTTTTGCTTCTTTCTCTGCCCATTCTTTATCTTCTTTCCTTATTTTTCTTTCTGCAAATTCACTAAAAATTTTTAAAGCTAAATATAATTGAAAAGATGCAAAAACACTTTCTCCCTCTTTACCAAGTCTTAAGCAATCATTCCAATCTGCATCCAAACCCAAAACAAGCCCATGCTTCCCCAAGTTTTCCAAACTAAAAATTAAAGCCTTCCTTAAGTGTTCATATACTGTATCCTCTCCCTTATCAGAATAAGGTATTATCTCATCCAAAAATCCTATATCTCCACTCTCCTTTATATACTGCCTTACTGTTATAAATAGCCAAAGGTGATCATCACATCTATATTCTGTATATCCTGTTCTTTTAACATATTCAGGATTTTCTAAGGAAAGATTTGATTTTGGAGTATATTCAAAAAATACTAAAGGTAGAGCTGCACCACTAGAAACTTGTCCCGATAACATTAATTTAAGTCTTTCTTTTGCAGATTCATGATCCAAATGCATGATCCCTTGAATATCCTGAACTGTATCCCTATATCCATATCCGTCTCTAAGTCCCACATATATTAAAGATGCAGCCCTTGACCAGAAAAAAGTAATAAAACATTGATAAGCATTCCAAATATTCACCATGGTATCAAAGGTTTCACAGGGAGTCTTTACTTTAAATCTTTCTATTTTAGAATGCCAATAATACTTAAGCTCTTCTATTTCTTTTTCCACTCTCCCCTTCTCTTCGTACTTTGCCATTATTTCCCTTGCCTTTGATTCATTTCCTTCTCCTACCACATAAATTATTTCCTTTTCTTCCCCCTTTTCCAGTTCTAAAATTACCTGCATTGCCCCACAACTATTTCCACCATAATTTAAGGAATTACTACATTCCCCCTTTAATACTGCTATAGGATCACTATAGGTTCTGTAATTTCCAATAAAGGTATCTCGACACCCATCAAAAGAAATTACCTTTGCTCCTATGACTCCTGCAAATCTATTGAATCTTCTTCCTCCAATTCCTTCTTCTTGCTCTATTTTTTTGCCAATCTCTGCATAATTTTCATTAATAGTTTGTATTATAAGATTATCTTTGTAATACGTTCGAGAAATAAATAGAGTATATTGCAGATTAACAAGATCCTGATTCTCATTGGGTTCATTCGTGAATTCAACAAAATTAAATAAAGAAATTTTTCTCTTCCTATCTGAATTGTTTCTTATCTTTAAGGCCCAAACCTCATAAAGTTCTCCAAAAGGGACATAATATGTTGTTTCTGTCTCTATTCCTGAATATTTGGAAGAGATAATAGTATAAAAAGTTCCATGTCTACATATGGATTCGTATCTGGAAAGATCCTTTTTCACAGGAAGCCATGTTGCAGACCAATAATCTCCATTTTCCATATCTCTCAAATAAATATATCTTCCCGAGGTACATCCAAGAATTATATTGAAACGGGAACGAATAATCCTACCACTGGCACCTGACTTAACAAAACTATATCCACCAGCATTATTTGTGATGATTGCACCATACTCTAAGGATCCAAGATAATTTGCCCATTCTCGAGGGGTATCTGGTCGTGTAATTACATATTCCTTTCTATCATTATCAAAATAACCAAACCTCATTATACTACCTCCTCCGATTATAATTTCACGAAGAAACTTTTTAATTTTAGGTAAGAGTATAACAATATCTTCCTCTTGTCAAGAAAAGAAAAAATTTAAGAAACAACGTATTTATTGGTAATAATTTAAATTATTTTTAGAATATAGATTTTAAGACTTTTTATTTAGATGCTTGACAGAACTAAATTTAAATCTTAAAATTAATTCAAATTTCTTTCTTAATGAAATAAAATTTAAAGGGGTAGATTGTTATGGTATTTATAAGAACAGGAGAGACAGGAAAAGTTGCCCAACAAAGGGAAATTAACAGAACAATTATATTAAATGGTTTTTTAAGATACAAAAATATATCAAGAACTGATTTGGCCAAAAGATTTAACCTCAGTAAAAGTACTGTAACTCGTCTTGTAAGTAACCTTATCTCTGAAAAGATGATAAAAGAGGTGGGAAGTATATCAAAGGGATTAGGAAGGAAGCCTATTACTTTAAGTTTAAATCCAGATTATAAAAAGGCTGTTGCTATAAAGATTGGAGTCACAATTTCCACTATAGCAAGAATAAATTTTGCCATGAAGATTGAAGATTATCTAAATTTCTCTACCCCAGAAGATCCCCAAGAATTTATTAATAATGTTGTTGAAGGTATAGAGAAATTATTTCCAGAAAGTAAAGAAAAAATTCATGCCATAGGGATTGGAGTTCCTGGCATTGTAGATAATACTTTTCAAAATATAGTTATTGCCCCAAACTTGAGATGGAAGGATATTCCCTTAGCTTCTCTTTTAGGGGAAAAAATCAAAGAACATTTTAATATTAATGTTCCAGTAAAAATGGATAATGAAGCAAATTTAGCTGTGGTTGCCGAGGGAATGTTAGGGAAAAAGATAGGATATAATGATCTAAATATTGTTTATGTATTTATTGGGGAGGGTATTGGAACAGGTCTAATTATTGATGGCAAATTACATAGAGGAAATAAAAATACTGCAGGGGAATTTGGGCATATGGTTATATCTAAGAATGGAATTCCATGTAAATGTGGAAACGAAGGATGTTGGGAAAGATATGCATCATTATCCAGTCCTGTAAGTAAGAATTTAGGAATTAATCTTAGAGAGGAAAAAATTGGAACAAAAGATGAAAATCTTTTGAAGAACCTTGCTTATGAAATTTCTGTTGGAGTAATAAATATAGTAAATGGACTTAATCCTGATGTAATAATTCTTGGAGGACCTTTAATAACATCAAAATTTATTTCCTTCTGGGAAGAGGTAAAGGATGAAATTGTAAAAAATGTAAAGAAATATAGTATTACCCCAGCAGCGGGAGAGGTAAGGATTGAACTTACTTCATTTTTAGATTGCCCTGCAGAATTGGTTGGGGCTGGTATTTGGGCCTTTTGGGATATTTTTGAAGGGCCTGTTCTTTCTACAATCTAATTTTCTATTATTTCAGGAATTGTGGAACTATATACTGGGGATCCCTTGTAATTTCCCACGAAATCGAAGAAAAATGCAAAATATTTTTTATTAATAGTGATTTCTATTGCATTTTTTTCCAAAATCAATTTTTCAAATCTTGTCCATCTAAAATCCTTGGTATCATTTTCTGCATACCAGAGGGAAAGTTCCCCTGTGGAGTAACCTTCTAAACTCACTTCAAATATTATTCTATTATTTATCTTTTTATATTCTGAAACAATCTTAGGAGGAAAGAATCTTTCTTTTATCCCATAATAAGCCATTATGTAAGCTCCTATAAACCTTTCATTTGGAGTATGGCCTGTATTTGGCATCGCAATATAAAATTTTTCTCCTAAAAGCTCTGGAAAATATATTTTTCCTGCAGTAAGGGGCCAGTAGGGATCATTACTTCCCACAAGTATATATTTAGGAATTTTAAGATCCTCAATATAATAGTAAGGATCTACAATTTTTAATAACTTTATTGCCTTTTCTTCTTCCACTTTTTCCCTTGTTAGTCCCCTTCTTATATATGGCTCCAATTCATAGCTATAATTACCAAATTCCTCAATTTGAAGTTCCATATGTTTTTCTAAGTTTAATAAATTTATAGAGGAGGGAATAATTGCTTTAATTCTCTTATCACATGCAGATGATAGCCAACAGGTCCAACCTCTTTTAGAAACTCCCCCCACTATAAAAGAAATATTATTATTCTTAAAGTATTCATTTAAAAAAGTTAATGAAACAGAAACACTTTTTACCATAGGATATAACAAAACCCATGTTGGATCTTCAGTTTCTAAGAACTTTTCAAAGGTATATGCAACAAGATTATCTTCTGTATATCCAAATAAAGGCTGATTAGGAATATCATAAATAATTACTACAGGAATCTTAACAATATTTGATAGCTTTACCCCTTGAGTGAGTAATTCTCTATCAAAACTAAAACTTCCTCCTGTAAGATAAACAAATACAATATCAGTTTCATATTTTGGGGGAAGAATAATTAGTAAATCATGCCTCCATGGGATTTCTCTCCAAACTTGAGAAAGAATATTAAAAAGATACATTTTTCCTGGAAATCCTAAAATAGAGGTATCAAAAGAGGATTTTTCAAATACTTCAAGATACTTCATATTTTCCTTTACAACCTCTTTGAGATTTGTAAAGGAGCTTGAAAAAGAAAGAGAAGAAAGAAAAATGAATAATATTAATATATTAAGTAACCTCATATTCTCCTAAAATATGCATCGGTTATATATCTCTTCATCATTCTGTGAGTATTAAAATAGGACGCTATATTCCCGATAGAATTTTTCATCATTCTAATCCAGTTATCCGGTTGATTATAATACATAGGAATTATTATATATTCAAGCTTATTATACAAATCATCTATCTCTTCTTGTAAATGATTTTCTATGCTTCTTTCCTCCTTTGGAGAAGGGCCAATGGACCATCCCGTTACCCCTTCCAAACATCCTTCAATCCACCAACCATCAAGAACACTAAAATTAATTACTCCATTATGGGCTGCCTTCATTCCGCTGGTACCTGATGCTTCTAATGGCCTTTGAGGTGTATTAAGCCAAACATCAACTCCAGAGACAATTTTCTTTGCCATATCTATATTATAGTCCTGAAGATAGACAATAGCAATATCATTTTTTAATTCTTTAATATAATTAAAGATCTCTTTAATTAATCTTTTACCCTCCTCATCTCTTGGGTGAGCCTTCCCCGCATAGACGATTTGTAGTGGTCCCTTCCTTTTTACCCTTCTTAAACGATTAAGATCTGAAAAAAGTAAATGGGGCCTCTTATATGCAGTGGCTCTTCTTGCAAATCCTAAGGTGAGAATGTTCTCATCAAATTTTACTTTTGTTTGAGAATATATTAAATCTATTAATTCCTTCTTTGCCTGCTGATGAGCCTCCCATAGCTTTTCATCGGGGATAATCTCTACCCTTGCTAAAAGTTCTGGTTCATTGGCCCATCCTGGAATATACTCATCATATAACTTTCTAAAACTTCCTGAAGTCCAAGTAAAGGAATGAACTCCATTGGTAATTGCAGATATTTTTCTACCCGGAAACATAGTAGAAGAAATTTCCTGATGTCTTTTAGCAACCCCATTTACATATCCCGAGAGATTTAAAGCTAAAAGGGTCATATTTAGCTCCCTTTCTCCTCCAAATTTTGTTAGAAGATCATAAGAAATAAAATCTCCAAGAATCTTCTTTACTAAATCATAAGAAAACTTATCATGTCCTGCTTCCACTGGGGTATGGGTTGTAAAGACACATTTCTCTCTTACAGTTTCTAATCTCTCTTCTATAGGTCTTCCATCAGTTTTTTTAAGAAGTTCTAAGGTAAGTAATGCAGAATGTCCCTCATTTATATGATATTTCCTTATGTTAAGATTTAGTGCTTCTAAGACTCTAAATCCTCCAATTCCAAGAACAATCTCCTGTTTTAAACGATAGGCAGCATCTCCTCCATATAGATGATCTGTAATAATTCTATCCTCTTCTGAATTTTGAGGAAGATTTGTGTCTAAGAAAATAACAGGAACAATATAGCCTGTATATGCAGTCCAATAATAAACCCATGGCTTAATAAAGACCTTTCTCCCTTCAATATCTACAGAAACCTCGATGGGCAAGGGAGTTAAAAATTTTTCAGGATCCCACTCACAGGGTAATTCTTTTTGAAAACCATCCTCTGTAATTACCTGCTTAAAGTATCCCTTTCTACTTATAAGGGTTACACCAATAAAGGGAATATTAAGATCTCCAGCGGTTCTTATAACATCTCCTGCTAATACCCCTAATCCCCCACTATAGGTAGGGATCTCTGATATAAGAGCAATCTCCATTGAAAAATATGCAACAACTTGTTCCTTTTTTAATACCTCAAAGATATCCATATTTGCCTCCTCTGGAAAAAAACTAAAAAGTTTCAGAATAATAATAACTCAATTAAACCTAAATGTAAATAATTATAAAAAAGAAGTTTAATTTTAAATAATTTAAACTTATCCTTGCAAAAATTTAAAAATTAATTTATAATATTGAAAAAGAATTTTTAAATAATTTTAAAGGAGGTTAAAAGTATGGAGGAGGTAAGAAGAATTTTAAAAATGTTAGAAGAGGGAAAGATAACTGCAGAGGAGGCAGAGAAATTAATATCTGCCATTGAGGAGAAGGGTAAAAAGGATAAGGGAGTGTCCAGTTTGGGAAAGATTATAGGTGACTCGGTTTCTTCTGCTCTCTCTATTATTCCCGGAGTTTTAGGAAATGTTCTATCCTTTTCAGGAGAGGAGCTTTTAGAAGAAATAACTCTTTCCATAAATAGAGAGGAACCTTTAGAAGTAAATATTTCTGGTGGTGATTTAGATATTAAAACTGAAGAAAGGGATGAAATAATTTTAAAGGGAAAGGGAAGATATAACTTTAGTGAGAACAAACTTACTTTATCTGCTGGTAATTTTTTATTAACATTGCCAAAGCTTAAAGAATTTAAATTAATAATAAATGCAGGAGATTTTGATGGGGAGATTTGGGCAGATAAAATCAATATTATTTTAAATGCAGGAGATGCAAATATTTTTTTAAGATCTTTGGAGATAAGTTGTTTTATAAATATGGGAGATATGGACATAAAATTAATGGAAAACCCCAAGAAGGCAACAATGAATTGCAATATGGGAGACCTCTCAATAATTCTTCCAGAAGATTTTGATGGAGTTATAATACCTAAGGTCTCCCTTGGTGATTTTTCTATGTTAAAAGAAGGCTATAAATATAAAGATAAAAAATACCTTTTTGGGGAAGGAGAAGGAGAAATTGAGATTTATTGTAAAATGGGAGATGTTTCAGTAAGATAAATTTTCAAAAACAACCTTTCCCTCCACAATGGTCATTTTAATTTGAAAATTGTTATCAAAAATAACAATATCAGCATCCTTTCCTACCTCAAGACTTCCCTTCTTATTTTCTATTCCCAAAAGCATAGCAGGAGAATAGGATGCCATAAAAATAGCATCTTCCAATTTTACTCCCCCCATTTCCATCATATTTTTAACAGCAATATTTAAAGTTAAAGTGCTTCCTGCAATAGTTCCATCAGAGAGGGTTGCTTTTCCCTTATTAACAATTACCCTTTGGCCTGCCAGTCTATATTCCCCATTGGGAAGGCCTGTGGCCATAATAGAATCCGTTATCAAAATTATTTTTTCCTTTGGCTTTACCTTTGCTAAGAGTTTCAGAATATAAGAAGAGAGATGAATTCCATCTGCAATTGCTTCTATGCTTATTTCGTTTTTTACTAATGCCACCCCTATAATTCCCACTTCCCTATGATGAAGGGGACGCATTCCATTAAATATATGGGTAACATGAGATAATCCCAATGATATAGCTTTTTCTATATCGTAAGTGGTAGCATCAGTATGACCTGCAGATATTTTAATTCCCTTCTCTTTTAGATAATTTATAATCTCTATATTACCTTCAATTTCTGGTGCAAGAGTTACCAACTTTACATTTTTAGTTAATAATCTTTTTAAGACCTCAATATTTGGAGGTATTATACAATCTTCTCTTTGAGCTCCTTTATATTTTTTATTTAAAAATGGTCCTTCTAAATTTATTCCCAAAATTTTTGCTCCATTTATCCCCCTTTCTTGCTTTGAAATAAAATTCTCAATAACCCTTATTGCCTTTTCCATATCTTCCAATGGTGCAGTAAGAACTGTAGGAAGAAAACCTGTTGTTCCATTTTTTACAATAAAACTTGAAATCGTATCAAGGGCAGATTCTTCTCCATCAATAATATCTTTTCCAAAGGCTCCATGAATATGGATATCAATAAATCCTGGAGATATAAAGTATTCTTTAAAATCAAGAACCTTCTTAAAATCTCTTAAATTTTTATTTTCCCCTACATATAGAATCTTATTTCCTTCTATTCCAATAGCTCCTCCTTCAATTATTTTATTAGGAGTGATAACTTTTCCCAAAATTAAAGTTTTTTCCATAATTTTACCTCCTATAATTTTAAATCTCTTTTAATAATGATATCATTCTTTTTCTTTGAAATTTAGTATTAAAATAATATATGGAAAGGATAGTGGGATTTTTTCTTAATAGACTTTTTTTAATCTATTTTTCCTTAATAGATAAAAATCTTTCTCTCTTAAAATCCCCATATATGTGGATATAAAAAGAATAATTTTTTCATCTTTGGGAAGTTTCAAAAATTTTTCTGAATTATTGATAAACTCATCCTCAAGATTTTTCTTGATATATTCTGTTAAAAAGGGTAGTGGAAGTTTTAAAATATCAATGGGAATATTTAGTTTTTCAATAAACTTTTTTATAGTTTTATCTTTAATTCTTTTCGTTCTTCCCCTCAAAAGTAAAGATAAATTTTGAGGGATTTTCTGTAGATATTATTAAGGAACTTAGCAAGGAAATTAATAAAAATATAATTATTGAACTTATGCCTTGGGAAGAGGCAGTTTCTAAATTAAGAAGGAGAGAAGTAGATGCTTGTGTAGTTAATTATTATGTTGCAAGATGGATAATTAATAAAAATGATTGGCAGGATAAATTAAAGATTCTTTCTGATAAACTTTTTACAAACTATGCAGGAATAGCTCTCCCAAAGAATAGTCCCTATTTAATTGAGATCCAGAGGGGAATTTCAAAAATTATAAAAAGTCCAGTATATACCAATCTTATTTTAAAATGGTTTGGAGAAGAGATTATTTTAAAAGGAGAAGTAAAAAGGAAGGAGATTTTTAGTCAAATATTAGCTTATATTTTACTGCTATTATTTTTAATCTTATTAGGGATTTTATTAAGTCGAAGATATTTGAAAAAAGAGATTCATAGGCAAACCCTTTCTATTAGAAGTTTATACAACTTTCTAAAGGACACTTTCTCTAAGGAATTAGAAGAAATAGAAGGAATTTATTTTGAAAAATTAAAGGAGCTCTTTCCCAATTGTAATATAAGATATTTTAAAAAAGTGGATAGAGAATATTTATTAATTAGATCTTATCCAGAGGAGGAAAGTTATTCCATTAGTTTTGAAAAATTGATAGAAATTCAGGGAGAAAAATACTTTTTTAAGGATTCCGAAAGGGTATTTTCCTGTACTGTAATTGAAGGAAATATTGAGAAAAATAAGGAGATTTTTCAAATTTTATCCAAAGAATTTGAAAATCTTATGATAAGCTTTGAAGCAGAAAGAAAATTAAAACAATCTGAAGAATTAAATAATCTTTTAGATAGCTTTTCCTCCCTTATCTATAGGGAAAAAAGTTTAAACTTAGATGAGTTTTTAAAAAGAATTCTTAAATTCCTACAAGCAGATACGGGCTCCCTTATGAGTTATTCAAGAGAGGAAGAGATTCTCAAAATAAAAGCAAGTGTGGGAATTTCCAATGATATCTCAGAAAAGACTATTTTAAACTTAGGAGAAGGTATTGCAGGATGGATTGCTCAAAATAAAGTACCCTTAATTATAGAAGACATTTCTAAAGATGAAAGATTTAAAAACATTGAATCTCGAATTAATATTAGATCTTCTATATCTTATCCCCTAATACATGAGGGAGAATTAGTGGGAGTTTTAAATATAAACAGTTTAAAAGAATCTAAAAAGTTTACAGAGGAAAATATCTCTCTAATAGATAGAATAGCTCCTCTTTTAGCTTTAGCTTTATATAGAGAGGAATTAAGGGAGAAGGTAAGACTATTAAATAGGGAGGCTCTCTTTATATTAGTCGAAGCTATAGAAGCACGGGATCCACTTAAATTAAGTGAGGAAGATCTAAAAAAATTGGAATATGCAAGCTATCTTCATGATGTTGGAAAAATAAAGGTTCCTGACTTCATATTAAGAAAACCTGGAAGATTAAATGAAGAGGAGTATAATATTATAAAACTTCACACTTTATGGGGAGAAGAGATCGTTAAAAATTTTTCAGTTTTTAAAGGAATTAGCTCTATTATAAGATCCCATCATGAAAGATGGGATGGGAAAGGATACCCTGATGGATTACGTAATGATGAAATTCCATTCTTTGCAAGAATAATTGCATTAATCGATAGCTTTCAGGCAATGACCTCTTTTAGACCCTATAGAAGAAAACTCACCCTAAATGAAGCAATAGAGGAAATAAAGATAAATAGGGGTAAGCAATTTGACCCCTATTTATCAGAATTATTTATAGAATTGATTTTAGAAGAATATAAAAATTTAGTCCTCTAATCCATTATTTTCAATAACCCTTTTATAAAAATAAGCACTATCCTTCAATATTCTCTTCTGAGTAGAATAATCAACATATACAATTCCAAATCTCTTACTATAACCATGGGCCCATTCAAAGTTATCCATCAAACTCCAAACAAAATATCCCCTCAAATCAACTCCATCTCTTATTGCATTATATGCTTCCTTTATATGTTCCCTTAAATAATCAATTCTCTTTTCATCCTTTACTCTTCCTCCATCTAATACATCATTAAAAGCTGCTCCATTTTCAGTTATATAAATAGGTTTAGGATAATCTCTATTAAGCCTTATAAGAAGATCATAAAGTCCCTTAGGATATACTTCCCATCCCATCTCAGTTTTCTCATTTTCCGAAGAAACATGTTTAATTCTCCAATAGGGATTTTCAGAATCTTTCTTAACAATTGCTCTTGTATAATAATTCACTCCAATGAAATCAATAGGAAGACTTATAATCTTAAAATCCTCAGAGGAATAATTAAAATTCCATCTATTTTTCTCTATAATTCTCCAAATATCCTCGGGATATTTTCCATAGAAAATAGGATCTAAAAACCATCTATTAGTAAAACTATCTTGAATTTGGACAGCCTCTTTATCCTCAGGAGTATCACTTGCAGGATATACAGGGGAAAGATTTAATGTAATCCCAATTTTTCCCTTTGTTCCGTTTTCCCAAAAAGCCTGGACTGCTAATCCATGAGCCAAAAGAAGATTATGGCCTGCAATAAAAGCTCCCTTCATATCCTTCTTTCCTGGAGCATGAACCCCAAATCCATATCCCAAAAAGGCACTTACCCATGGTTCGTTCAAAGTAATCCAAATTATGTCTTCCTCTTTAAAGGTTTTGAACATTAAATATGCATATTCGGAAAAATATTTTGCAGTATCTTTATTTAGCCATCCTCCTTTATCTTCTAAAGCTTGGGGAAGATCCCAATGATAAAGAGTTATAACTGGCTTTATATTTTTTGATAAAAGAGTATCTATAAGTTCTTTATAGAAATTGATCCCTTTTATATTCAAAGAACCTTTACCCTCAGGAAAAATTCTTGACCATGCAATAGAGAAGCGGTAAGCATTTAAACCAATAAATTCCATAATTTTTATATCTTCTCTCCATAAGTGATAATGATCACATGCTAAATCTCCATTTTGATTTTGATATATAGCTCCAGGAGTATGGGAAAATCTATCCCATATGGTTTCTCCCCTTCCATCCTCATTAGTTGCTCCTTCAATCTGATAAGATGCGGTTGCTGTTCCCCATAAAAATCCCTTTGGAAAGATATATCTTGCCAAGAAATATCACCTCCAAAAAATTTTTTAACCTTCAAATCTTAATTCCTTAATTTTCTCTTTTCAAGTAAAAATTTCTAAAGATTTAGAAGAGCATCAAGACTTGAGGAAAGATGTTTCAATAATACCTCCTGTTTATATTTATATGGAAAAAATTCTGCGATAAGATAATCATTATAGTTTATCTCTTTTAATGCAGATATCACTGCTTTCCAATTAACATCTCCCTCTAAAGGCAAAACAAATCCAGAAAGGGTTCCCACATCAATTTTAAAATCCTTAATATGTATTTTCTTTATATATTTCCCAAGAATTCTTATCCAATGCTCAGGATAACCTGTTAATAGTACATTCCCAGTATCAAGATATATTCCTACATATTCTGAGGATATTTTTTCTAAAAATTCTTTAAATTCTATAGGACTAAGCAAAAATTTATTCCATACATTTTCAAGGGCAATATTAACTCTATATTCCTCAGCATATTTACTAAGTTCTAATATTGAAGAAAAACATCTATCATATGCAATATCATAGGGGACTATTTCACTATTCTTATCCCAAGGAATATTTACTATTCCAGGGACAACTAAAATTGTGTCTGCTCCTAATTCCTCTGCAATCTTTAACCCCCTCTTTACAATCTCTTTTCCCATCTCTACCTTTTTAGGATCATTACTTGTCAATGGATATTGCCAAAGAATACCAAGAGCAATACTGGGAATTTCTATCCCAAGTCCTTCGGACAATTCTCTTATTCTTTTTATATCTTCCCTTTCACTTTTAATACTTAATTCTCCTTCAAAACTAAGGGCCAATTCTATCCCTTGGAATTTATAATCCTTTGCAAGCTTAAAAATCTCTTCTAAGGATAAATTAGGAGAAAAAGCCCATTGATTAATTCCCTTTTTCATAAAAAACCTCCTAAAGATAGATTTAACTAACTAATAGAGGAATGTAAAATTTTGATTGCTTAGTAGGTAATTTTTATGAGAGTGAATTTTAAACTCTATAAAAGCCACCCAAGAAATACTGAAAGAATAGAACTTATTTTAAATTGTACTGGCTCCTCGGGCAGGATTCGAACCTGCAACCCGCCGGTTAACAGCCGGCCGCTCTACCGTTGAGCTACCGAGGAGCGAAGTTGATAAAATTATATAAAAGAATATGGAAAAAATCAATACCTTAATAGACCCCTTACTCTCCTAAATATTCTTTAACAAGTTTTATATTCTCCTCTATAAGATCAGGAATGGGAAGTCCATAGGGACATCTTGGAAGACACTTTCCACATCTTGTGCAATTCTGAGCTTTTAGATAAGCATCATAAAACCATCCACTACTTATATTATCCCGGGACAATCTTTTTATGAAGGAATCTGCTCTAATAATTACGGAAATAGGTATTCCCTGAGGACAAGGTTGACAGTAATCACATCTTCTACAGAAGATTTGTCCAAGTTCTTTTCTTGTTCGCTCAATTTCCTCCCATTCTTCATAAGTTAACGGGGAAGGATCCATAGCAATTTTCACATTTTCCTCCACCTCTTCTATAGTTTCCATTCCTGGATCGGGAATGATAAATTCCTTCTGTAAAACGAATTTCAAGGCAAGCTTTGGATTAGGAAGAACTCCACCTCCTATTGGTTTCATAGCAATAATTCCAATATCTCTTTCAAGAGCCATGGAAAAAATTTTTTCTTCTACTTTTGTCTCTATAAAGTTATAACATAACTGAACTACATCGAATCTATCAGTAGCAATTAACTCTTCTAATAAGTCAGTACTATGGCTTGATACAGCAATAAAATCAATAAGTCCCTCCTCCTTTGCTTTTAAAAGACCATAATAGGCACCATCAGAGGAAAACACTTTATTAAAACTCTCTTTATCATTTACCCCATGAAGATGATAGATATCAATCTTTTCTACCTCTAAATTTTTTAAACTAATTTTTATATCCTCATAAATTCCATCTTTTGTCCTATTGGGAGACTTAGAGGAAATATATACCTTTTTGTTAATCCCCTTTATCGCTTTTCCAATTTTAATCTCACTATCTCTATATCCCCTTGCAGTATCAATTAAGTTAACTCCTAATTCAATTGCCCTTCTTACAACCCTTATCGCCTCTTCTTCACTTATTCTTTGAATGGGAATTCCACCAAAGGCAATGGGAAAAACTTCAATATTTGTTCTTCCAAGTCTTCTGTATTTCATATAACAACCTCCCTAATTTTAACTTTCCTTTAATAATATTGAAAATTTAACATCAGGACAAGGGTAATGATTAATGATAATTTTGAATTTTTAGTCTGAGCTTCAAATTATTACCCTTGACATTTAATCCTTCATATGTTAGTATACAGTATACAAAGCAACAATAAATTATTTAAAAAGTTTTCAAAATTATATGTAAGGAGGTGAGAAGTTTAAGTATATTTCATCTTTCCTTTTTACATAATAATCTCTTAAGGAGGGAGATATCAAAATGTTTAAAAAATTAAATCTGATTCTTGTTATAATTTCACTTTTGGGATTGTTATTTCTCTCAACTAATATAGCTGCAGAATGGCCTAGAAGACCAATTACTATAGCATGTTTTGCAGCAGCAGGGGGAGGAACTGATCTAACTAATAGAACCCTTGCAGGGGTAATGGAAAAATATTTAAAAGTCCCAATAAATGTAGTTAATATGACTGGAGCAGGGGGAGCTGAAGCTGTAAACTATGTATGGCAACAAAAGCATGATGGTTATACGTGGCTTGGCCATTCTGAAGGAATACTACTTATGCCACTAATGGGAGCCTTTCCACATACTACAAAGGTCTGGGAAAGTTTTATACTTTGTGGTTCACCAGAACTCTTCTCTGTAAGAAGTGATTCTCCCTATAAAACAATGGCAGAAGTTTTAGAGGCAGCAAAAACAAAAGAAATTAAAGTTGGTGCATCAATCCCAGGAGCTATTCACCATATGAAACTAATGTATTTAGTAAGGGTAACAGGGCTTAAATTTAAATATGTCCCATATCCTGGAAGTTATCCTTCTCAAGTAGCTTGTTTGGCTGGAGAAGTAGATGCAGTAATGACATCTTTGCAAGAGCAAAGTGAGCTTTTAAAGGCTGGGAAATTGAGAGCTCTTGCAGCAATAGAAAAAACAGCCTTAGATGTTCCCGGAATTGGAAAAATACCATCTATTGTGGATTGGGTACCACAATTTAAGAAAATTCCTGAAATTAAGCAGATGTTAGGCTTTTCTGTTCCTTATGATGTTCCTGCGGATGTAATAACTAAAATTAGAACTGCTTATATATATGCCCTAAGATCAGAAGAGGTCAAAAACTTTATAGATAAAAATTATCTTATACTATATGGACTCTATGGAACAAGGGCTAAATCATTTATTCAAAAGTTAGAAAGTATATTTGCATGGCTTGCATGGGAAGCAGGACTTGTTAAAGAATCTCCTGAAAAGTTTGATATACCAAAGCCAGCATTTTAGTTGAGGTATATCTATGCTTAAAAAAGAATCTTTAAGAAAAGCAGATGTTATATCTTCCATAATATTGATAATATTAGGGATCTACGTTATAAAAGAAGCTTTAAAAATGCCAGCAACAGGACTTCCAGGTACGGTAGAACAGGAGTTCTATCTGGCACCAGGTTTTTTCCCAATTATTGTAGCTATAGTATTAATAATTATGGGTTTATTTTTGTTAATAAATGGAATAAGGTCTGGAGGGAGAATCTCAAAAGATGATTTGAGAAAATTTGTAAAAATATTTACATCAAAAAATGCTATAAGATCTATAGTAATAACAGCTCTAATAATTATATATACCATCATATTGTTAGGAAGGATACCTTTCTTTTGGGCAACTTTTATCTTCTTAGCAGGTTCCATGTTTTTTCTTAAAGCAGGCTCTTGGTGGAGTATACTCCTGATTTCTACTATAGGTTCTCTAATAATACAATACTGTTTCGGAACCTTAGCGAGAATCCCCCTCCCATAGGGGGATTCTCCATATAATTAGATGGGAGGATAAATTAATGGGGCTATTTATATTTTTTCAGGAACTTATTAATCTAATTACTAATGGACAAATTTTATTTTTAATGTTTATATCCACTATTTTAGGAATAATAATTGGAGCTTTACCAGGTCTTACTGCTACTATGGGAATTGCCCTTCTAACAGGAATTACCTTTGGTCTCCCTGCTAAATTAGCTGTTCCTATTTTAATATCTATATATGATGGTGCTATATTTGGAGGATCTATAGCTGCTGTCTTAATAAATATTCCAGGGACTCCTGCTTCTGCAGCTACAGCTCTCGATGGATATCCTTTGGCAAAACAGGGAAAAGCAAAGGAAGCATTACTTATAACAAGAATTGCATCATTTATAGGAAGTTTATTTGGAATGATATGTCTCTTAGAGATTGCTCCTTTGTTAAGTAAAGTTGCATTACAATTTACCTCTCCAGAATTCGCTTTATTGGCCCTCTTTGGAATAACTATTTGTGGTTCCTTAACAGCACCAGATTTAGCAATAAAAGGTTGGATTGCTGGGTTTTTAGGAATTTTAGTTTCATGTATTGGGATGGATGGTCTTCATGGATTTCCAAGATTTACCTTTAATATACCAGAACTTCTCGGAGGAATAGCCTATGTACCAGCTATGATAGGTGTATTTGGAATACCTCAAGTTCTTATTTCTTTAAGATATTCTACTGGAGAAATGGCAAGAATTATAGAAGTAAAGACCAAATTAATGAATATATTAAGGATAATAAAAAATCATATTTTTTGTGTATTGAGATCAGGAGTGATAGGTGTATATGTAGGAACAATTCCAGGGGTTGGAGAGGATGTTGCATCATGGCTTTCTTATGATACAGCAAAAAGAAGCAGTAAAAACTCTGAATCCTTTGGAAAAGGAGCCTACGAAGGAATTATAGCTTCAGAAACAGCAAATAACGCTTGCATAGGTGGAGCTATAATTCCTCTATTGACCTTAGGAATTCCTGGCAGTCCTCCTGCTGCGGTACTTCTTGGAGCATTACTTCTTCATGGTATAAGGCCTGGTCCCATGTTACAGTTTGAATTTCCCAATTTTATATACGAAATGTCAGCATTACTGGCTATAGCAAGCTTTCTTTTATTAATTTGTGGAACATTAATGACAAGCATTTTAGTGCCCATATTAAGAAGAACAAAAAATGAAATCCTTATGCCTATAGTTGCTACTCTCTGTGTAATAGGTGCTTATGCCATAAATATAAGTCTTTTTGATATTAAAGTTATGGTAATTTTGGGACTTCTTGGTTATATTCTTGTAGAAATGGGATATCCCATGGCACCCTTTGTTTTAGGAGTTATTTTAGGGCCAATGATTGATGTAAATTTAAGAAGAACTTTACTTACCTCAAATGGAAGCTTACTTCCCTTTGTTACCCGCCCAGTGAGTATAATACTTTTAATACTTATTGCTTTCTCCTTCATCTCTCAAACCTCTTGGTGGAAAAATAGAAAAAAGAAAGGAGTAAAGGTATCATGAGACCAAAATATTCTGTTATTACTGGTTTTCTTGGGAGACTTACTGATAGGTTTGCAGAATACCAACCTCCAAGATCCTTAGAGGAAAAATTTGAATTAGCTAAAAAAATTTCTAAATGTTCTGGTTTAGAGTTAATCTATCCTTCTGACTTTTCTGATCCTATCCTCTTAAAAAAATTACTAAAAGATTATAATCTTGAAGCTTCTGCGGTAAATCTAAATGTAAAGAGTGAAGAAAAATGGAGATTTGGATCTTTCTCTTCAAAAGATAAGAAGGTAAGAGATGAAGCAATAAAATATATGAAATCTGCTATGGATTTTGCAGTAGAATTGGGATGTAATTTAGTCACTTGTGCCCTTCTAAATGATGGAAATGATTATCCCTTTGAGGTAGATTACATTAAGGCATGGGAGGCTACTGTAGATTCTATTAGAGAATGTGCAGATTATAGGAAGGATGTAAAGATTAGTATTGAATATAAGCTTTGTGAACCAAGAATGCATGTAATTATAGGAAATGCAGGTAAGGCTGCCTTTTTCTGTGATCAGGTAGGTAGAGAAAATGTTGGAGTAACCTTAGATGTAGGACATGCTTTTCAATCCTTAGAAAATCCTGCTGAAAGCTTAGCAGTACTTGGGAGCACAGGAAAACTTTTTTATGTGCATATAAACGATAATTACAGAAATTGGGATTGGGATATGATACCAGGCACTGTAAATTTTTGGGAGTATATAGAGTTTGCATTGTATCTTAGAAAAATTGGCTATAATTCCTGGATTACTGCAGACGTTTTCCCTCAAAGATTGGATCCAGTAAAAGTCTTTACAAAAACCTTTGAGTGGATGGATTTATTATTTGATATTGCAGAAGAATTAGAAAGAAGAAATATCTTTGAGCTTATTGAAAAGGGAGATATTCTTGAAACATTGTCATTAATTAATTCTGTATTGAAAGGTTAAATCGAAAGGAAAAATGACTAAGTTTATAGAGGTAGAAGAAAGGTCTCCCCTATTGATATTAAGATTAAACCGGCCTGAATTTCAAAATAGATTAAATATAGAAATGATGGAAGAGATAATTTCTCACTTAGATAAAGCAGAAAAAGATGCTAATATAAAGGTTGTAGTGTTATCTTCTAAGGGAAATATTTTCTGTGCAGGAGGAGATTTAGGGAATTATAAAAAGGTCTCAGAGTTAAGAAGATTTGGAGAAAGATTTATTAAGCTACACCTAAGAATTGTTAAGCTAAACAAACCAGTTATTTGTGCAATAGAAGGGGGAGCTTATGGGGGTGGCTTAAGCTTAGTAGATGCTTGTGATCTTGCTGTTGCATCCCAAAATGCGACCTTTGGTTTTCCTGAAATTAGATCTAATTTAGCTCCAATGATGTCTTTGGCAGGTATAGGAAGAACTATAAGTAGAAAAACTATAAATGAATTATCTTTAACAGCCAAAGAAATTTCTGCAGAGGAAGCTAAAAAACTTGGAATAATAAATCAAATCGTAGAAGATGGAAAAGCAGAAGAAGTTGTAATTGATTTAGCTCTTGAGATCTCTAAAAAAGATAGTTCTGCTATCTCGTTTTATAAATATCTTTTTGGACATCTTTATGAAAAAGATTTTGAGGAAAGGATGGAAAAGGGCTTAAATGTATTGATCAATTTGTTAAAAGAGAAGGAGGAAACTAATTTTAAATGATTACTAAGAGACAATATTTAGAATATAAAGAGCTTGGCATAAAATATCTTGAGAAGGCTTATGTAATAATAAGAGAAGATGAAAAGGAAAAAATAGAAGTGGCAGATTTTGGATTAAGTGATCTTGATAATTTTGCTATAATAACTTTAACCTTCTTTAATACGGAGAGAATTAGTGCAAAAGTAATAGTAGTTCCTCCAAGAAGAATATGCCCAGAACATTGGCATCCCCCCGTTGTCCATGACCCTGGAAAGGAAGAAATCATGAGATTAAGATGGGGAACTCTTTATTTGTATGTGGAGGGAGAAAAAACTTCAAATCCCAAAGCTAAGTTACCAGAGTATAGAAGAAAGTATTTTACTGTCTGGCATGAAATTATCATGAAACCAGGGGATCAATATTATCTTCCTCCTGGAGTTAAACACTGGTTTCAAGCAGGAGACGAAGGTGCTGTAATAGATGATTATTCTACATGTTCCCGAGATGCTTTAGATCAATTTACTGATCCAGATATTGTTAGAATTCCAGTAATAAAGGAGGAGTAATTAATGAAAAATAAAATAATAGTTGGAGTAGCTCCTGTGGGAGGATGGGGGGAAGGAAATAATAATCCATTAACCCCTAAGGAGATAGCAGAAGAAGTTTATAGATGTTGGAATGAGGGAGCCTCATATGTACATCTTCATGTAAGAGATGAAAATGGTAAATTGACAGATGATTTAACGTTATTTAAGGAGACTGTGGAACTTATAAAGGCAAAATGTGATATCATTATTGATGGCTCTACAGGAGGGTATCCTTCTCTTACACCTTATCAGAGAAGTCTTGTTTTGGAAGTTCCTGGTGTTGAATTAGCATCATTAAATATGGGATCATGCAATTTTTTTGATGGAGTTTATATTAATTCTCCAAAGGACATAGAATTTTGGGCAAATAAGATGCATGAAAAAGGTATAAAACCAATATTTGAAGTATTTGAAGTAGGTATGATTGAAAGTGCTAAAAAAATTATAAATAAGAATTTATTTTCAGAACCATATCTTTTTGATTTTTGTTTGAATTTTCCTGGTGCAATGCCTATTTCTCCTAAAAATATTCTTTTTTTAGCAGAATCTTTACCTGAAAACTCTCTTTGGGGATTAGTATATTATAATGGTGAGGATTTTATTTTGATGCAAACTACTGCAATCTGTCTTAATGCTCATATGGTGAGATGTGGATTTGAAGATAGTCCATATATTGCAAAAGGAGAATTAGCAAAAAGTAATGCTCAACTGGTAGAAAAGCTTGTGGGAATAGCACGAAAAATTGGTAAAGATATCGCTACACCTTCTGAGGCAAGAAAAATTATGGGCTTATCTTAATACCTTCTTTTCTTCTTATCACTTCGATGCATGCCTCTACAATATGTTTTGGAGAAAGACCATAAATTTCAAAAAGTTCCTTCCAATCTCCGGATTCTCCAAAGGTATCTTTAAGTCCTATTCTTTTCATGGGAACAGGATAATTTTCTACTAATACTTCTGCTACTGCTCCACCAAGTCCACCCATTATATTATGATCTTCACAGGTAACAATCCCTCCTGTTTTTTTTGCCAAAGTGATGATAAGTTCTGAATCTATAGGTTTTATAGTGCTCATATCTATTACTTTAACTCTTATTCCCTTTTCTTTTAAAATTTTACTTGCTTCTAACGCCATAAGTACCATGATTCCTGTTGCAATTATAGAAACATCATCTCCTTCATCTAAAACTATGTTTCCTTTACCAATTTTAAATTTATAAGATTCATCATATATTATTGGTGTTGGATTTCTCATAGTTCTTAGATAGGTAGGTCCGTAGTCTTCTGCTATAGCAAAAACTGCCTTTTTAGTTGCCACTGCATCTGCAGGATGAATTACTTTCATATTAGGCATGGACCTCATTATTGCAATGTCCTCTGTTCCTTGATGAGTTGGGCCATCTGCGCCCACTTGAATCCCTCCATGACTTGCTGCTATTTTTACATTTACATTGGGATAACAAATGAAAGTTCTTACTTGTTCACAGGCCCTCATACTTGCAAATACCGCATAAGTACTTGTAAATACAATTTTCCCTGTAATAGCTAATCCTGCTGCAACTAACATTAAATTTTGTTCTGCAACTCCCACATTAAAAGCTCTATCTGGGAACATCTTATGGAATTTTGTAGTGTAAGTAGATTTTGAGATATCTGCATCAATTACCACCACATTAGGATTTACCTGTCCTAATTCTGCCAAGGCTTCTCCAAAAGCCTCTCTGGTAGCAATTTCCTTTTTCATAATTTTAAAACCTCCTTCTCCAATTCTTCCATAGCTTTTTTATACTCCTCTTCCTTAGGTGCAAGTCCATGCCATTCTACTTCATTTTCCATAAAAGATACCCCTTTCCCTTTTACAGTATGGGCAATGAGAACTGAAGGCCCTCCCACTTTAAATGCCCATTGAAAAGCATTTAGAATCTCTTCAATATTGTGTCCATCCACTTCTTTTACCTTCCATCCAAATGCCTCCCATTTTTCTTTAAATGGTTCTACATTCATAATTTCCCTCAGCCATCCATCTACTTCAAGGCCGTTATAATCTACAATTGCGAAGAGATTATCCAATTTGTAATGAGCTGCACACATCGCAGCTTCCCATATACTACCCTCCTGACATTCCCCATCTCCTAATAATACAAAAACTCTTGATCTCTTATTTGACATTTTTAATCCTAAAGCCATTCCCACACCAATACCTAATCCATTTCCAAGGGATCCTGAAGTATAATCAACTCCAGGGGTTTTTTTCATATCTGGATGCCCTTGAAGAATAGAGTGAGTTTTTCTTAAGGTCCAAAGATGTTCCCTATCAAAAAATCCTCTTTTAGCAAGAGCAGCATAATGAATGGGACAGGAATGTCCCTTAGAAAGGATAAATCTATCTCTATCTTCCCATGCTGGATTCTTAGGATCAATGTTCATAATCTCGAAATACAAAACTGATATTATTTCTGCCGAGGAAAGAGAGCCTCCTGGATGTCCTGCCTTTGCTCTATAAATCATCTCAATTACATCTTTTCTCAACTCCCATGCTATTTTTTTAAGTCGCCTTACTTTCTCTTCCCATATTTCCATACTAATTTCCTCCCAAATCCTTAATATGAATACCGTATACAGTATTCATTATAGCAAGTAAAAGCTAAAAATACAAGATGTGATTTTTTACTAGTTTATAAACTTTCTATAGACTTCTAAAAGAGTATCTTCATCCCCCACATTTCCAGGAAAAACTATATAAAGAAGTCCTGGATATTTACTTTCTTCTCCCAATTCCCATACAGGTATACCAGGGAAAATTTGACCTAAAACTTTAACCTTTTTTGCTTTTAGCCCTTTTTGAGCTAATATATGAGAAGTTATTCCTCCCTTTACTATTATGAAATCAGGCCTTTCCTTAAGATTTTTTACTAAATTACTCAAGAAACTTGATATTCTTTGTCCTATCCTAAGGGGACTAAATTTTTCATCTTTAAAATATTCTCTTTCAGTATATATAACTACGGATTTTCTATTCTTTAACATTTCATCAGTTTTTAGAGTAATATTTTTTAAATAATTTTTTGAATTATTTATCACTTCTTTAATTTTAATCTCAATATTTTCCAAACTTGAACTCTTCAGTAACTTTATAAGCTGTGTTGTAGTCATTTTTACATAGGAACCTACTATTATTAATCCCCTTTCTCCCTTTTTCGGCAATATCAAATCCTTTTCTTCCAAGCCTCCTCGAATTTTTACAAACGAGGCTGCGGTTCTATATAAAAATCTTTTCCCTTTCTTTTCTGACTCTAATAATCCTAATACAAAAACCTCTAAATCCTCATCACAAAGAGAATTAACAATTATAGGTCTTCCATTTTTTACTTTTAACAAAATTTCTTTAACTCTTTCAGGCCCTCCCAATCTTATATCTTCAATAGAAATAGATAAAACATCCTCTTTTTTCCAAAAACTTTTAGATTTTTCCTCTATCCAAGAGGGAAGATGAGCATTTTTATATCCAAAAATTGGATCTAAACTAAATTCTGTTTTATTTACCTCTATTAATTTATCATTTCTTATTAAAAAATGATAGTCAAATATTGTAATTCTTTTTCCCTCACCAAAATATGGGATAATAATTATCCCATCGTATGGTCCTAAAAAATCCATTAGAGTTTTGACTTCTCCAAAGAAATGTCCCCGAAGGGTAGAATCACTTCTACTTATTATCTTGAGATGTTTTATATCTAAATATTTTAAAAATTTTTGGGCTATCTCCCTATTTAAAGATATTGCTTTCCTCTCAGAGTATGCCCGTGAATTAGTGAGAATATAGAATATATTCTCTTTAAGAATTACATCTTTTAAAATAGGTTCCTCAAAATTTAGAAGCAATAAGAGATCATGAACTGTTTGGCATCCTGTAGGATCATCATCTAATACTATGATCTTATCCTTTGAAATCTGATTCGCTTCTTTTATTTTCTTTCTTGCATCGGGTATTTTTAGTACTTTTGGTAAATTCTTACTAATTTCTGAATACTTCATGAGGAGATAAAAGTTATTTTTTATTTAATACTTCCTTATTAACTAAGGTCCTTGGAATTCTTCCCTCAAAATAATCAATTATATTCTCAGCACATAAAATTGACATTCCAGATCTTGCGGTTTCTGTTGCACTTCCTATATGAGGCAACATAACTACATTTTCAAGTTCAGCAAGTTCTGGTTCAAATTCAGGTTCCCTCTCATATACATCTAATCCTGCTCCCCAAATCCATCCTTCCTTTAAGGCTTTTACTAATGCTTTTTCATCTACTATAGGGCCTCTTGCAGTATTTATCAATATAGCAGAACTTTTCATAAGTCTTAATTCTCTTTCTGAAATAAGATGTCTTGTTTGGGGAGTTAAGGGAACATGTATAGAGATAAAATCTGATTCCTTTAAAAGAGTATCAAGATCTACAAACTGAGCGGGAATTTCCTTTTCTGCATTTTCATTTCTTACAAGATCATAGTACAAAACTCTCATATTAAATCCTTTAGACATTTTTGCAAAAGCATATCCGATTCTTCCCATTCCAATTATTCCTAAAACTTTTCCCGAAATCTCTTTTCCTAAAAAAAGCATAGGCCCCCATCCTTTATATTGCCCTGCTCTCATAAATTTATCCGCAGGAATAATTCTTCTTGCCGTTGCAAAAAGTAATGCCCAAGCAAGTTCTGCGGTAGCATTGGTTAAAACCCCTGGGGTATTGGTAACAAATACTCCCCTTTTCGTTGCCTCTTCTAAGTCAATATTATCGTATCCTACTGCGTAATTTGCCACTATCTTAATATTCTTACCTACCTCAAAAAATTCTTTATCTACTTTATCTACAAGTTGAGTTATTACAGCATCCTTATCTTTAATCCCTTCTAATAATTCTTCTCGGGTTAGAGGTCTGTCATATGGACTTACTTCTACATAAAATCCCTTCTCTTTTAATAAATTAATTCCATCCTCCATAATCTTACGCGTAACAAATATCCTTTTCATAAAAGTCCCTCCCATAAAAAATTGTATACAGTACACATTATAACATAAACAAATTAATTTTTAAATAAATCAATTTTCAGAAAGATTATTCTTATAAAGATTCTATTTTTCTAATAGTTCTCCTAATATGCTCTCTCATTAATTCCTCGGCCTTTTTACTATCTTTTTCTTTCAAAGCTTCTATAATTCCTAAATGTTCTGGCAAAGTTTCCTTTGGATCTCTCAATAAACCTTGAAAGAGACATACAGAAAGAAGCCAGAAATTATTTGTTGCTTGACTTAAAATATGATTTCTAACACGTTTTGCTAATCCCGTATGGAATTCAATATCCGTATTCCTATATTCTGTGTAATCTCCTTTTTCCACCGAAGACTTATATCGGGACTCTATCTCATTTAGCCATTCAATATCAGGATCTTTAGCTGTGAGTCTCGCAGTTAGGCCCTCTAATAAAGCTCTTATTTCAAATATTATTACTAATTCTTCTCGAGTTAATTCCCTAACGTATAATCTGCCATTTTCCTCTCTTACTAAATATTCCTTTTCTAATTGACTGAGAGCCCTTCTCAAAGGAGTTCTACTTACTCCCATTTCCTTTGCAATTTGTTCCTGAATAATCTGATCGCCAGGTTTTAAGATTCCTTTTAAGATCATCTCTTTTAATTTTTCGTAAACTAAAATATCTAATGTCTTTTTTTCTATTTTTGATATCCTCATTCTATCCTCCCTTTCTTATTTTGTTAGCATACAGTATACCATATTTTCTTTATTTTTATAAAACAAAGAAAAATTGAAAACCTAAAAGATAATTGTTATAATTTTAAAAAAGGAGGTGAATAATATGAGAAAAATGACAGAAAAATTTCTCCAAGATGCTTTTGCAGGAGAAAGTATGGCCCACATGAAGTATACTATTTTTGCAGAAGAAGCAGAAAAGAAAGGATTAATAAAGCTTGCAAATCTTTACAGAGCAATTGCTTATGCTGAGTTTGTCCATGCAAGGAATCACTATAGAGAGTTAGGACTGATTCAGGATATAATAAGTAATATCCAGCAATGTATTGATGGAGAAACCTTTGAAATTGAAGAGATGTATCCTGTTTATAACAACACTGCCCTTTCCCAAAATGAGAAAGGAGCAGAGAGAAGTACAAGATTCGCTTGGGAAGCAGAGAAAATTCATGCAGAGATGTATAAAAAAGCAAAGGAACTTGCAAGTAAAAATGAGGATTATCCAGTAGGAAAAATTTATATATGTCCCATCTGTGGACATACAGTAGAAGGAGAACCTCCAGAAAAATGCCCTGTTTGTGGCGCTCCTAAAAGTTCTTATAAAGAATTCTCAGTATAAAAATTGGGAGGTGATTTTATTGTCTGTAAAGGAAGAATTAATTAGGATGCTTAATAGAGCTTTAGAATTGGAACATGCAGCAAGAATTCAGTACTTAGCTCACGCAGAACTTGTTAAGGGATTAAATGCAGAACCTATTATGGAAAGATTAAAGGAGATTGCCAGCGATGAGGAAAAGCATGAGAAAATCTTTAGATCTTTAATTGCCAATTATTTAAATGGGGAGCCATCTATGGGAATTGCAGAAACTTATAAAGCAAAGGAAATTAAAGATATTTTAGAAGTAAACTTAAAGGGAGAAAAAGAGGCTATAGATTTCTATAAAGAAATTTATAGAAAGGTAGTTGAGAATAAATCTGAATTCCCCTATGAATTTGAAACCTTAGAACACCAAATAAGGCATGTAATAATTGATGAAGAGGAGCATGTGGTCGAGCTTTCAACCCTTTTAGGATTATGAACTTAGAGGGAAGCATTAGGCTTCCCTCTAAATAAAGAGATTTAATCCTCTAAAGTTTGATTCTCCAAAGTAAGTTGTAGCCTTTTATCTTGAATTTAAAGGAGAATTTTTTAAAACGATTGCCTACAAATAAATATTATTGTAAACTATTGTGAAACTTGTAAAAAGGAGGTATTGGTATGCCCTTTGTGGATCATCGTCCCCAAAAGGTAAAGAAAAATAAAGAAGAACTTATAAAACATCTTAAGACTTTTAGATTAGATCTAAAATTTTCTGTGGGAATTTGGTATTTTGCCCCTTCTGGTGGAAGATTTCATGAACCTTATGTTGAACCAAAAAGTATTCCCGAAAGATTGGAAATGGCAGTAGAAATGGCAAAATTTGGTGTTAAGGGAATTGAAGCTCATTATCCTGCTGAGGTTAACGAGGAGAATCTACATTTATATAAAAAACTTGAGAAAGAAACAGGTATTAGACTTATAGCGATTCCCCTAAGTTTATTTTATGATAAAATCTTTGAATTTGGCTCCCTCTCAAATCCTTATGAAAAATATAGAAAAATTGCCTATGAGAGATTAGTGGGAGGACTAAAACTGGTTAAGGAGGCTAATGCAGATATATGTATAATTTGGCCTGGAATTGATGGATACACCTATTCCTTTGGGCATCTATACTACCATATGTGGGATACCTTTGAAGAATTAGTAGCAGAAGCCATGGATGAAGTCCCAGGAGTGCAAGTTGCTATCGAACCAAAACCTTACGAGCCTGCTCCTAATAATATTTATAGAACCACTGCGGATGGAATCTTAGCAGCAAGAGATATTGAAGCAAGATTAAAAAATCCAGAGAATCTAAAACTACTAAAAGAGGGACATGCCCTTGTGGGATTAAATCCTGAGGTAGGACATGTAAGAATGGGATTTGAGGACTTACCTTATGCGTATGCTAGAGTAGCAAGAGAAGGAAGGTTATTCCATACTCATTGGAATAGCCAGCCCTTAGGAAACTACGATCAAGATCTTAATATAGGGGTTGTGGATTGGGATTCTACAGAAGCTCTTCTTTATACTTTAAAAATGGTGGGATATCAAGGATATTTTGGAATTGATATAAATCCAGAAAGAATTCCCGTTATAAAAGCTATAGAGATAAATACTAAGGTTTTAAATATAATGAATGAAAGAATTGAAAGACTTCCCCATGAAAGAATTATCGAATGTTATTTTGATCCAGAAAATCATAGGGGAGAATTAGAGTTAATATTGGCAGAAAACCATAAATAAATTTTTGGGGGAAGAAGATTCTTCCCCCTTCATCCTACAAATATTTTACACGTGGTCAAAATCTAAAGAAAAATAAAGAGAAATTATTTTTTTGGGTAAAAAATCCAAGAAAAAAACTATTTTTTAACCTTTGACTCTATATATAGGGTATGCTATCCTTTGTTTAATACCATATATAGTGGAGATTAAAATTATGAAATGTCCCTTTTGTGGAAATTTAGAAACAAATGTTTTAGATACTCGAGAAATTGAGAATCAAACCGTAGTTAGAAGAAGAAGAGTGTGCTTAAAATGTGGGGGAAGGTTTACCACCTACGAAAGAATAGAAGAGAAACCTATTTTAGTAATTAAAAAAGATGGAAGGAGAGAACCCTTTGATAGGAATAAACTTCTTCTTGGTCTTCAAAGGGCAACAGTAAAAAGAAATATAGAAAATGAAAAATTGGAAGAGATAATTGATGAAATATTAGGAGACATAAGAAAACAGGGATTAAGTGAGATAAAATCTAAAGAATTAGGGATGATGGTATTAGAACGATTAAGAAAATTGGATAAGGTGGCATATATTAGATTTGCTTCTGTATATCAGGAATTCAGCTCTGTTGAGGAGTTTGCAAAACTTCTTTCTCAATTAGAAAAGGAAAAATCTGAAAGGGAGGGCTAAAGAGAGATGGAAAAGGAAGCGAAGAATTTAATAAAGGAATACCTAGAGAGAAGTGATTGGAGGGTAAACGAGAATTCAAATATGGCTTACTCCCTTCAGGGTTTAAATTATTATCTTTATTCCAGTTTAATCGCAAAATATTGGTTAGAGAGTATCTATCCAAAGGATATTGCAAAGGCTCATCAGGAGGGAGATTTCCATATCCACGATTTAGGATCCCTTTCCGTTTACTGTGTAGGATGGGATTTAGAGGATCTATTATTAAGAGGATTTGGAGGAGTAGAAGGTAAAATATCAAGTAAGCCTGCAAAACATTTTAGAACTGCCTTGGGACAAATTGTCAATTTTATGTTTACTCTACAGGGAGAAGCGGCAGGAGCAATTGCCTTTTCCAATTTTGATACCTTCTTAGCTCCATTTATAGCTTACGATGGTCTTTCCTATAAAGAAGTAAAACAAGCCCTTCAAGAGTTTATATTCAATCTTAATATTCCTACAAGGACAGGATTCCAAACACCCTTTACAAATTTAAGCTTTGACCTTGTAGTTCCCAATGATTTAAAGGATAAAAGGGTTATTATTGGAGGAGAAAGAAAAGAGGCTACTTATTCAGAATTTCAAAAAGAAATGGATATGCTCAACGAAGCTTTCTGTGAGGTAATGCTTGAAGGAGATGCCCATGGCAGAATCTTCACCTTTCCCATTCCCACTTACAGTATTACAAGAGATTTTCCTTGGGAAAAATCCAACCTTACTAAGATATGGGAAATGACTGCAAAATATGGGACTCCATATTTCTCTAATTTTGTAAATTCTAATATGGATCCTTCTGATGTAAGGAGTATGTGTTGTAGATTAAGATTAGATAATTCCCTTGTAAGACAAAGAGCCTTAAGTTTTTCTCTAAATAATTCAGGTAAAAACGTAGAAGAATTAAGACATAGAGGTGGAGGACTCTTTGGTGCCAATCCCCTAACTGGAAGTATCGGAGTTGTTACTATAAATCTTCCAAGAATTGGATATCTCTCTAAGAATGAAGATGAATTCTTTGAGAGATTAGCATTTCTTATGGATTTGGCAAAGGAAAGTTTAGAAATAAAAAGAAAAGTTCTTGAGGATTTAACCCATAAAAATCTTTATCCCTATTCTAAATATTATCTTTCTGGTGTTTATGAACTCACAGGACAATATTGGGGTAACCATTTCTCAACTATAGGAATTATAGGGGCCCATGAAGCATGTGTAAATCTTTTAGGAGAGGGAATTGAGGGAACAACGGGTAGAGAATTTGCCATTAAGATTTTAGAATTTATGAGGGAAAGGCTTTTAAAATATCAAAGGGAGACAAATAATTTATATAATCTTGAAGCCACCCCTGGAGAAGGAACTTCCTACAGATTAGCTCGAATTGATAAAATGAAATTTAAAGATATATATACCTCTGGAGAAAAGGAGCCATTTTATACAAATTCCACCCAACTTCCTGTAGATTATTCAAAAGATCCCTTTGAGGTATTGGAACATCAGGATAAACTTCAAAGTCTATATACTGGTGGCACAGTTCTACATATCTTTCTAGGAGAAGCTATAGACGATATAAACTTAGTAAAGGATGCGGTGAAATTGATTTCTTCTAACTATCGCCTCCCATATTTTACCCTTACTCCTACCTTCAGTATATGTCCAGAGCATGGATATATAAGGGGAGAAAAGAAAAACTGTCCCTATTGTGGAAAGGAAACAGAGATTTATTCAAGAGTTGTTGGATATTATAGACCTGTTAAAAGTTGGAATAAGGGAAAGCAGGAGGAATTCAAATTCAGGAAATCCTTCATATTAACTTTAAAGGAGAGTAGAAGAATTGAAAATCTCAGGCTACCTGGGATTTAGTTTGATAGATTTTCCTAAAAGAATATCTTTTGTTATATTCACTCAGGGATGTAATTTTCGATGCCCTTTTTGTCATAATCCAGAATTAATATCTACAAGAAAAAAGGGGCAATATTCCGAAGAATTTATATTAGAAGAATTAGCAAGAAGGAAAAAGATAATAGATTCAGTGGTGATAACGGGAGGAGAACCTACATTGCAAAGGGATCTCCCCCAGTTTTTATTCAAGCTAAAAAAGAGAAGATTCTTTATAAAATTAGATACTAATGGGAGTAATCCTTATATGCTGATGGAGCTAATTCAGGCAAAATTAATAGATTATATTGCGTTAGATTTTAAAAATTCCGAAGGGAAATATGCAAAAACTATTGGTTTAAAAGAGGATTTAGCAGAAAAATATTATAAGAATCTTATGGAGTCTTTGAGGATTTTAAAGAGAAGTAACATAAATTTTGAGATAAGAACTACAATAATTCCAGAGTTAGTAGAAGAAGAAGATTTAAATAATATAAAAGAGATTATTGGAGATGTTCCCTATTATTTACAGCAATTTAATCCTGAGAAAACTCTAAATTTTGAATATAGATTTCAGAAACCATATTCCTTAGAAAAGATTATAGGTTTTAAAGAAAAAGTTAAAGGGAAATTAAGGGGAATTATTAATTCTTCTTAGGACCAATAGGGCAATAATGGATATTATTGCTCCTTGAAGAAAATTAATTCTATAGCTTCCATAATCAATAATTAAACCCGAAACAAAGTAGGAAATAATTTGAGCCAAAGAAATTACTAAATTGTTTATTCCCACAAAGCTTCCTGCTTTCTCCTTGGGAATATAACTTAATAAAAGACTATAAGGCACAATTGACAATAAGGATAAGCTTAGTCCATAGAGAATTAATGGGGGATAAATATGAATTAATCTATAGACCTGAGAGAAAAGAACACTACTTATGGCTAAAAGAGATAATCCTATCGCACTTAATTTATCTTTAGAATATTTGTCCGCAAGAAAACCTATGGGAATAGTGGAAATCCAAGATAACACTCCAAAAATACCAAGAGCAATTATATATTCCTTTAAAGAGGCAGAAAGAGCATCTTGAAAAAAGAGAAGAATAAAGGAACTAATAGAAGATATACTATACCATATTAACCATTGCAAAGCAAAGAGCTTAAGCCATATTCTTCCCTTGAAATAATTAAAATCTATAAAACCTTTATTATGTATTTTTCCTTCCTCAGGGATAAGAAGGAGAAATAATATGGAAAGGATTATTCCTAAATAGATTAAGAGAAATTTTATAAAATCAGTATGGAAGAACAAGATTAGTACAATATATATCCCTTGAGCTAAATAAGATGAGAAATTTAATATTCCTGTAGCCTTTGCAAAGAAATTTTTAGGTATTATATCTGGGACCAAGGATTGAAAAGGTGCAAGACCAGCAAAGAAAAATATGGAGACAAGTAAAGTATTTATATATAAATCTTTTAAATCTTTTGATCCTTCAAATCTTAAAAGAGCTAAGATTAAGAATAATAAACTGAAGATAATGATATATTTTCTTCCTTTTAAAATCTTGATTAATCTATCGGATAGTATACCAATTAATGGTGGAACCACCATTCCCGCAAAACTTATTATGGCCATAATAGTTCCAATTTGAGTTTTGGAGTTTGTAAATTTACTTAAGAAAAATATTAAACTAAAACTTCTAAAGGCAGAAAACAAAGAAAACCCAGTATTTCCAATTCCTAATAGAATTATTAACTTGTATATATTTTTTATCTCAACAAATTCTCTTTCCAACTCCTTAACCTTCATTAATCCTCTTTGACTTCCTCTGGTATGTTTAATAGCTTATAAACTTCTTCTACATTTTTCTTATAAAGTTCAGATTTTTCTAATTCTCCCTTCTCTTTATAAATTTCTGATAAAATAAGAGATATTTCTAAAATATTCTCAAAACTATTGATTTCTTTATAATAGCTCAAAATCTTTAAAAGGGTTTCAATTAAATCTTGAAATTCTCTCACTCCTTTTTTCATTCTTTTTTGAACTCAAGATATATAAGATTTTTCTCAAATAGTTTTCTTTCAGGAATTTTTCTTTTATTTTTTAACTTTTCTCCAACCCTTTTTAAGGTCTTTTCTGCCTCTTCCAACTTATTACCCTTAATCTGGGCAGAGGATAAGTAAATTAAAGCAAGAATTAGCCATTCCTCAACCCCTAAACTCTCCCATAGTTCTACTGCCCTTTTAATATATCTTTCTGCCAATCCCAAATTTTCCATAGCTAAATAACAGGTCCCTATATTACATAAAGAATGGGCTATACCTGAGAAGTATTTTATTCTTTCACATATATTTAAAGCCTTCTCATACAAGGTATAAAGATCATCTCTTTCCCTTCTTATAAATCTTAATTTTTGAAGTTTTGAAAGGGTACTTTTTATCTCATCAATACTATATTCTCCTTTACTAAAGTAGATAATATCATTCAGAGAAAATCTTTTCCCCACTATAGAAGCCCAACAAAGGATATTTTTTGCTAAAGAATCTAAGGAATCTATTCTTGTCTGCATAATCCCATATATATTATCGGGAATCTTGTTTAAGATTTCTTCCACCTTAAAATTTCTCTCTTTAATAATTCCTGATATCTCTTCTAAGAATAAGGGTTTTCTTCCCAATCTCCTTACAATTTCATCGATCATCCTTATATTTAAGTTCGGAACAATTTGATTAAGTAATTCCTTGGCTTCTTCAAAGGAAAGGGGATTAAGATAAATATATAGATCTGGGCAAAGACCTTTTAGGGTTTTGCGAAGAACTTCATTAGTTCTATAAATTAATATAAAACTTATGGGAAAGGATTTTCTAAGATTAACAATCTCCCTAAGAACTCTTATAGTAGAAGCATCTCCCCAATGAAGATCATCAAAAACAAATATAACAGGTTTATCTTTATATGTGGAAATAAAAATTTCTTCCAACAATATTTTCCACAATTGTTCCTTTGAGCTTTGATCCCATTGGGATAAGAGGTCCTTTTTTGAAAGAAATAAAAAATTTAATATTAAAGATTTATAGTATTCTAAAGGTATTATAATTTCCCTTTTAGCAAAGATCTTTTTTAATTTTCTTTCTATCTTTTCCTCTACTTCATTATCTTTAATCTTCCATATACTTTTTATAATCTCAAGTATAGGATAATAAGGAAAATTAGATGTATAGGAGTAGGCTCTTCCTTTATACCAAATAAAATCGTTCTGAAACTTATTCTTTACTTCTTTAATCAATCTTGATTTTCCAATCCCTTCTTCTCCTTCTATTAAAATTAAAACCCCTTTATCTTCAATCTTCCTCAAAATATTCTCTATATTTTTTAACTCCTTTTTCCTTCCCACAAAGGGAAATATTAAATTTTTTCTTTCTTTTCTCTCTCCTATTACTAAATAAGCTTCTACTTCTTTATTGAGTTTTTGTATATTAAACTTACCCAATTTTTTATATAAAAATCTTTTACTTGCTAACTTCAAAGTATTAGAGGTAACAATAACTCTGTCTAAGGGGCAAAAATTCTGAAGATAAACTCCCTCATTTACAGGATCTCCTAATAAATCTAATTCTCCTTTTAACATTCCCTGCCAAACTTTTCCAGTAGATATAGCTATTTTTAAAGAGAGTTCTGGAATATCCTTCTTGATTTCTCTTACCTTATTTAAAATGGACAAGGAGGCCAAAATAGCTCCGTCTGCAAAATTCTCAAAGGATTTTGGAACTCCAAAGGCAGATATAAAACCATCACCTAAAAATTTTATTATCCTTCCACCATATTTTTCTACTTCTTTTTCAAGGATATTAAATAGTTCTTTTATAAGCTCTGCAGTATCATCTACGCCTAATTTTGATAGGATTTGACTGTAGTTTTTCAAGTCTAAAACTAAGATAGAAGCTAATTTTAATTCTTCCTTTATCTCTCCTAAAGGTTTTCCACAATTATAGCAGAATTTTGCCTCTTCGGGATTATCGGTTCCACAATTTGAGCATTTCATGTAAAATTATGTTCCTTTAATTCTTTTTAAAGCACTCTGAAGAATTTTTAATATTAAATCTTTATAGGAATATCCTTTAGCATTAGCCATCTTTATTATATCCGAATAATTGGGAATTAATAAAGGTAAAGAATTAACGTCTAAGATATGTATTTTATCTTCTTTAATTCTCATATCAATTCTTGCATAATCCCTAAGTCCAAAGGATGTAAAAATTTTTTTGGAAATTTCTTCTATCTTTTTCTCTATATTTTTTTCTATTCTTGCAGGACAAATATATTTTGTTTTATCTCCATATTCTTTTTTTACCCTCTCAGAGTAAAATTTTTCAATATCTTCAGGAATAGAAGAAAAATCAATCTCTAATAAAGGAAGGATTTCTAAATTATCATTATTTCCAATTATTCCAACACTTATTTCTTTTCCTTCAATATACTCTTCTACAAGGGCCTCCTCCTCAAATTCTTCATGTATAAACTTTACAGCTTTTTCCAATTCTTTCCTGTTATCTACTAAAGATTCCTTTCTTATACCTTTTCCACTACCCTCTCTATTTGGCTTTACAAATAATGGAAAGGAAAGATCTATATCCTTAGGAAGATCTTTCCCAAAGGGGATAAGAATATATTTGGGAGTATCAATTCCGTAATAGTTAAGCACTATTTTTGTTAGGTTTTTGTTAACACATAGAGAATGAGTGTAGGCATTGGATCCTATATATTTTATACCTAAAAAATCACAGATAGAGGGAATAATAACTTGTTTTGTTTCCCTCCCTTGAGTATGTAGGTTAAATATGAGATGGGCTTTTTTTATTTTTTCTATAAAACTTAAGTCTTCGAAGGATATGGGAATTAACGAAACTACATAGCCTTCCTCTTTTAAAATTTTTTCAATTTCCTTTACCATCAATTGATAATCCTTTGTTGTTGGAAAATTGAAAGTTAATCCTATGTGCATAGTAGTCTTTCAATTCTTTCTTTTTCTTTAATTATTCTTCCTCTGCTATCTATACAGTAATTAGCTCCGTTAATTACCTGAGTTCTTACCTCTCCTTTGGCAATGGAAAATCCTTTAAGTCCAGGAGCGTCTAAAATTCCACACTTTATTGCATTATAAATATTCTCAGGAGATAGAAAATCTTTTTCTGATTTTGCCAAGCTTTTTATAGCTGATAAGATAAAAAGGGCTTCTTCTTTTAACTCTTCTTTTCTCTCTTGAACTTCAGGATCAGAAGAAAAGTCAGGAAGACCCCATGAGGTTAAAATATATGCTCTCTTTACCATCTTTATGCTCTCTATGATTTCTTTACTTGTAGCAGGATATAAAGCCTCACAGTAGGATACTACATGGATTATATTAGGTTTTAAATATGAGCCGTAAAAAATAGAAGATACAAGCTGTCCCATAGCTGAATAAGGATCTGCAGGAAAAGACAAAAGTCCTGTTCGGATCATTATATAGGGAGTAAAATTCTCATCTTTAAGGTTATCTAATAATTCTAATTTGGCAAGGGATTTGGCAATATCCATTTTGGGAGATAAATTGGGAGGAGTATTTAACATAATTTGAGCAATATATTCCTTTACTCCTAATTTTTTTGCCACTAATGCTGAGATATAAAAAGTAGCAACCCCAATGGAATCATGAGCATTTCTCAATTCCCATTGATGAGATTCATTTATTTCTACCGGAACATTATTTTCCACATTCCATTTTATAGCAGAAATATTTTCCTTTATAGCAGATAGAAGCTCTCTATCAGATCTTCTATCCAGTTGAGAATACCAAGTAAGGGGGATAGCAGCCCATGCATTGTTTATAGTCTCCTTTAAAAGTTTTGAAAATTCAATTAAATTTCTCGTTCCAGAATAGCATCTTAATAAAGGATAATTCCCTCTTCGTGAAGCCTCATATAACCTTATAAAGTCTTCTCTTTTTCTTAGTGGAACTCCCCCTGCCCCATCCTGCTTTGGATCCATTTTATCAGGCTCAAAGAAATAACTTTGAGTATTTTGGTCGGGAGCAATAGATATAATATCAAGTAGCAAAGAATCTGCTAATTTTTCAATCTCTTTTATAGTTTGTTCCAAGCTTGGAAGTCCTATATGATGTCTAAAAAGGGGAAATGGCTTTTTCCATATGATTCTCTCCTTTAAGTTTTGAGGATAATCCTTTTTCTTGTCTTTGGATATAACTTCTCCTTGAATACTCTTTAAAAAATCAATAACATCTTCAATTTCTTCAGTTCCATCAAAAACTTTGTAGATAAAGGAAAATTCTCTGGCAGTATCGCCTGTTTCCTTTGTTCCCCCAAAAATAAAGATTCTATTTTCAAGCAAGTTTTTACTCTTGAGTTCTTTTTCTAAATCTAAAAGGAGATTTTTTAAGGGACCTTTTCCCAATCTATAGCTTATAGCCACAATTTCAGGATTTGCTTCCAATATGGCTCCAATTAATTCCTTTATAGAGATAGCTCCTCCAAGATAGATAGATTCAAAACCTAAATTTTTAGCAAGTTCCAAAAAATTTAATAATCCTGCTACATGAATACAGCTACCAATACTTGCCCCTAAGATTTTCTTCATTTCTCTCCCTCTTCAATATATTTAATTATCTCCTCAACAGTCATATTATTGAGTCCTAAACTTTCTACAGTTCTTCCTTTAGCAAAGTAATCTTCTCCTATCATTATAGAAGCAAGATGAATTATAGAATCTATAGTAGGAGTTGAAATACCAAAATATCTTCCAAAAGAGGAGATAGGCACAAGACTCATAGGTACGTCTTCTAATATATATCTATTAGCTATAACAGTAGGAGCTAGAATATCTCTATATCCTGAATTACTATGGATAGCTTCATATAAATCCTTTCCATCTACGTCATAGGCATATTTTAGCCATTGCTTTGCAGTAAGGGGTTCTGTTTTAAGAGTTCTCATAACTTTACATCTTTCTTCATCAATTGCTTCTAAAACTTTGGCTACCGAGGGAGATATTCCCTCAAAATAGAACTCGAATTTACCAAAGGTAAATTCAATTCTTGCTGCATTAAGAATAGTGGTTGCAGGATGAAATATAGCACCTATATTGTTAAAACTTGTAATGATAATATTTTTAGCAATTTCAAATTCAGGCATTACTTTTTTTAAAGTTTTTTGCAAAATCGGATTATCTTTAGCAGGAAGGCAAGAAACAGGTACTGCATTTTTCTTTTTAAATATTCTCACAACTCCAGGATTAGAGCATCTTGAGGCGAATATAAAAGTTTGGGCTTCTGCTATATATACCTTTTTATTACATCCTACCTCCTTTAAAACCTTTCTAAATTCTAATGCTCCCCCTGTTCTCCCTGGATTCAAGATTACTATTTGTCCCTCCTCTAAATGGGGAGCTAATTTTTCTGCAATGTCTTTATGGGCAAAGGCAGGAACTACAACTAAAATCAATTCCCTATCTTTAATAGCCTCTTTTATATCGGTAGTTGCTAAGGATATTTCGTATTCTCCTGAATATTCACCCTCTAATATGACTTTTCCGGTGTTTATTATGGGCTCTATTCTCCATAGACTACGGTTATATAAAGAAATATCATAACCTTTCATGGAAAGATATCCTGCTAAAGCTTGCCCTCCGTTTCCTGCTCCAATAACACAGATTTTAAGCAATTTTCTCGCCTCGGTTCATATTCTTTTTTAAGAGGATATCATTTTTTTATTTAAATCGTCAAATTATCTTATAGCCATTTTGATCCCTAAATATAAAACAGCTATGCAAAACATAATAATAGAAAAAATTTGCAGTTTTAAATAAGCAAATATTATCGCTAAGGCAAGAATAAATCTATAATAAGAGAAAACCTCCAAAGAGGATTTTTTTACATAATTTAATAGTACATGAATAGTAAATAAACTTGTTATAAAAGATATAATGGTTCCATAAAGAATCAAGAATAATTCTCCAGAATTTCTACTTTTAATTAAATCTAAAAATCTAAAAAATATAGCTCCCCCAATTATAGGAAGAGATAAATAGAAAGAAAATTTGGTTGCATCTTCCCTCTTTAATCCAGTAAACATACCCCCTGAAATGGTGGATCCAGATCTTGATACTCCAGGAAAAAGGGAAAGCACCTGCCAAAAACCTATAATTAAAGCCTTTTTGACATTAAGATCCTTTATCTCTAATTTCCCCTTTGAGGACTTTTCCAAAAGTATAAATACTATCCCAAAGGTTATTAATCCGATAAGAATTATCCATATAGCAAAAGAGTATTTTTGGGGTTCTGAAATTTTTTCTACATAAGGATCAAGAATCATCCCAAAAATTCCTGCAGGAATTGTAGCTAAAAGAATTAATCCCAGAAATCTTCTTTTTTCTCCCCCTTTAAAGATGCTTATTATTAACTCTTTCCAATCTTTTATAAAATAAATGAGAACTGCTAAAAAAGTGCCTAAATGAAGTCCCACATTAAAGGTAAGTCCAAAGTCGGGAATTTTAACAAAATATGGAATCAATATTAAGTGAGCGGTACTACTTATTGGTAAAAACTCTGTTATTCCCTGAACAATCCCTAAAATAACTACCCAAAGCCCCATAATTTTTCCTCCCCTCTATTTCCCTACACAAAAATTTTCAAAGATCTTATCTACTATATCAACGGAGACCTCTTCTCCCAAGATATTACCAAGAGCTTTTTCCACCTCAAAAAGATTTTCTGCCAAGACATCCATTCCCCAATAGGGGTTTTTAAGAATTTCTAAAGATTGATTTAAAAGATCATAAGATTTTTTCAATTCTTGGAGATGGTAATTGTTTAAAAACAAAATATCTAAGGATTCATCCTTTCTTATATAATTTAATATCATTTCCTCTAATAAATTTAATCCTTCTTTTGTTAGTGTAGAGAGATAAACCTTTGGTACATTAGGAAATTTTTCCTCTAATTCTTTTTCTGTAATCTTCTTTCCAAGATCAATTTTGTTTAAAACCAAAATAATATTTATACCTTCCCTATATATTTCCTTAAATAATTCCTCATCTTCTTTTCCTAAGGGTTCTGAAATATCCACTAAAAAAAGTATAAGATTTGCTTTTTTAATTATTTCTTGGGTTTTTTTTACCCCAATAGCTTCAATTTCATCTTTCGGCTCTCTAATTCCTGCAGTATCAAATAATCTTATAAGAAATCCTGATAAAATAAGTTCTCCTTCAATATAATCCCTTGTAGTTCCAGGAATTGGTGTTACAATAGCTCTATCCTCCCTCATTAATGCATTAAACAAACTTGATTTTCCCACATTTGGTTTTCCAGTAAAAACTATCTTATATCCTCTCTTAATCCATTCCCCCCTTTCTGCCTTTTCAATAAGATTCTTTATCTCTTCCAATAAGTTCTCTATTGAGACTATCCATTCTTTTCTTTCTAAATCACTAACATCCTCTGGGAAATCTAAGGATGCTTCTAAATATATTCTTAACCTTTCCGTTCCAGTTTTAATTTCTTTTAGAATTTTAGAGGATTCTCCCTCTAATTTTTTAACAGCAATTTCTAAGGATTTTGAACTTGTTGCATAAATAATATCTAAAACTCCCTCCGCTTGTAAAAGATCAATCCTTCCATTTAAAAAGGCTCTTTTTGTAAATTCCCCCCTTTCTGCAAGTCTCGCTCCTTTACTCAAAATAAGATTAATAATTTCTTGAAGGGGGATAGGTCCTCCATGGGCATATATCTCTACCATATCCTCTCTTGTGTAGGTATTTGGTGCTCTTAAAATTGCTACCATAACCTCATCAATATCCCTTTCGCCATTGGAGATTTTTCCATAATGAAGGGTATGAGATGGAACTTTACTTATATCCTTTCCTTTTTTATGGGGAATAAAAATATCCTTTACTATTGAGATTACATTGGGACCAGAAAGACGAATAACACCAATTCCACTATGTCCTAAAGGAGTGGATATGGCAACTATGTCATCACTCAGATACCTTTTCATAATTCCTTTGGGGCTATTATTACCCTTCTTTTCGGTTCTTCTCCCTCACTATAGGTATATACAAAGGGATCTTCCTGAAGTGCCAAATGTATAATTCTTCTTTCCCTTGCTGGCAGAGGATTGAGAGCTATTTTCCTTTTTTCTTCCTTTACTCTTCTTGCTATTTTTTTAGCTAAATTAACAAGTTGAGCCTCTTTTCTCTCTCTATAATGATCAATATCTAAGGTAATTATTTCATGTATTCCTAATTTTGCACCATATAATCTTAGAATAAATTCAATAGCTGATAATGTTTTACCATTGTATCCAATAATCCTTCCCAGATTTTCTCCCTCTACACTTAATAAGATATTATTATCTTTTTTAATTTTTTTAATTTTAAAATTTAACTCCATCTTTTTTAAAATATTCCTTAAAAAGTCTTCTAAAATATCTTCAGATCTTTTTTTTATCCGAGCATAAATTCTATAAGGTTTAGAACCAATTCCTAAAATTCCTTCTTTTCCTACCTCTAATACTTCATATTCTATATCTTCTAAGGGAACTTCAAGAATAATTTGAGCCTTTCTTAAGGCATCCTCTAAGGTTTTTCCCTCTGTTTCCACCTCTTTCATTTTATTTAGCCTCCCAAATGAAGCTTTACTATTATAAATTGTTGAAGAAGTTGGAAAAGGTTAGAGGTAAACCAGTAAAGCATAACCCCTGCAGGTATATTGAAGAAATAAAACATACCAGTAAATAAAACAGACATAATAATATTATTTAGTTCCTGCTGTTTTTTTGCATCGGGAGTTGCAGAAAAAGAAGATATTTTTCCTGAAAAATACTGAGTAACTCCCATTAGAAGTAAAAGGATAATATCAGGTTTTGTTAGATCAGAAATCCAAAGAAAAGTAGGAGTGGTAACATATTTATAATGTATAAGCAATTGATAAAGGGCGATAAGAATAGGAAATTGAAGGATTAAAGGTAGACATCCCATAGCAGGATTAATTTTATATTGTTTATAAAGAAGCATAATTTCCCTATTTAGAGTTTGAGGGTCATCTTTAAATTTCTGTTGAAGCTTTTGAACCTCAGGTTGTATCTTCTGCATAAGAAGAAGAGATTTAAGTTGAGCTTGAACTAAGGGATATAAGATAATTCTAACAGAAATAACCAGAAAAATTATAGCAAGTCCATAATTATTAGTCCAAGAATAAAAAAATTCTAATATTTTTCCTAAGATATCTACCAAAAATTGTATCATTTCTTTTTCCTCCTATTTGTTTTTGCTTTTTTCATTTCTTCAAGGGTAGGAACAGGATCATAACCTCCAGGATTAAAGGGATGACATCTTAATATTCTTTTAGCGCCAAGAATTCCCCCTCTAAAAATTCCATATTTTTCTATAGCAGTTAAAGTATATGTAGAACAGGTTGGGTAAAATCTGCAAGAATGGGGGAGTATTGGAGATATGAAGATCTTATAAAATTTTATTAGAAGAATTGCTATTTTCTTTAACATCTTTTAAAATTTTTGCATCCTGCCATATTTTTTTAAGAATCTTTTCCATCTCCCAAAAATTCTTAATTACTTTATCCGACGGTTTTATCACTACCACCATTTCAAAATCATTTAAAAGATAAGGTCGATTTAATCTATAAACCTCTCTCACAAGTCTTTTTAATCTATTTCTTACTACTGCAGGTCCTACTTTTTTATTAACAATTATCCCAATTTTTCTAATATTACTTCCTTTTCTTATATATACTAAAAGATGAGAGAGAGTATAAACTCTTCCCTCTCTTATAACTCTTTTAAAATCTTCTCTCTTCTTAATTCTTTCATAAATAGGAAAAGAAAATAACCCCAATTATACTGCCAATCTCTTTCTTCCTTTTGCTCTTCTTCTCTTCAATACTCTTCTCCCACCAGGAGTTCTCATTCTCCTTAAAAATCCATGGACCCTCTGCCTATGATGCTTCTTGGGCTGATAAGTCCTCTTCATCTTATCTCTCCTTCCCTCATAAAATTTAACACAAAGGTTATGTTAACAAAAAGAGATTTAATCGTCAAGGCTCAAACCTTACCTTATGGGGTTCTCCTCCTTTTATTATTTTTAGATTTTCAGGTAAAGATTCTAAATTTCTTAATACCCTTTCTCTAACTTTATCCACATCTTCAAATTCTCTTACAATTTTACCCTTCTCTATTAGGGGTTTTAATAAGGGTCTATATCCTGAGAAAATTTCAGATTTAAAAAGACGAATTACATCATTATAATCTTTGTCTCTTTGAACCTGTTTTCTTCCTGGCATATTTCCTGATTTTGCCCTTGGTTCTCCATCAACTTCAACAATTTTTAATGCAAAATCAATAACTGGAGCATTAGCAACCCTTGTTCCTACTCCAAAGGCATCTACTAAATCCCTATATTTTTCTACTTCATATTCATCTAATCCACCACTAAGAAAAATCATAATATTTTCATATCCTCTTCTCTTAAATTCCCATCTTATCTCTTTAACAAGATAAGCATAGTCTTTACTATCTAATCTTATTCCCTGAAGTTTTGAACCCAAGGCTTCTAAAGCGGAAAGGGCCTCAACTATTGGAGATCCAAAGGTATCTACTAAGGCAATTCTTGGGATTTTTTCATCTACGTATTTATCAAAAGCTATAAAGGAGCTCTTTTCATCTCCAATAACAAGAATTAATGCATGGGGCATAGTCCCCACAGGGATTTTCCCTAAATATTTTGCTCCAAGGACGTTAGAAACTCCATCAAACCCACACGCATAGGTAGCATATTCCACTGCAGGTGCTAAAAATGGATATTGACGTCTTGTCCCAAAACTGTAAATTTTCTTATTTCCTGCAGAAATCCTTACCCTTGCCGATTTTGTTGCTATTCCCGATAAGAAAGATACAAATCCTAAAATTGAAGTTTCGTATCTTGCAAAATCTTTATATCTACCTATTACTTGAATAACAGGTTCATAAGGGAAAAATATTTCTCCTTCCTCCATAGCATAGACATCTACTGGTAAGCCCTCAAGAAGCTTTGCAACCTCATAAACACCTAATAGGACTCCAAAAAGATAATTTTTATCAGGAAAAGATTTTGTAAAAAGCTCCATCACCACATAAGGATTCTTACCCAGACCTTCTAAAACTTCCTCGGTTCTTAAAAAATAAGCATCGGTAACTAATCCATTTTTAACTTCTTCGGGTTTTGCAATCAAGAAATTATACACTTTTTTTCCACCTCTCCTTTACCATATCACAATTTACAATCTCTGCTCCATGAATTTCTTTCATATATTTCAATGCTCTCTCATGCTCTTCAGGAACAAAGGATGCAACTGCATCAGAGACAACTACAATCTTAAACCCCCTATAAAAACCATCGGCAGAATTATGAAGAACACAAATATGGGTGCTTGTTCCTGTTAAATATAAAGTATCAATGTTTAATTCTCTTAATTTCTCCTCAAGATCCGTTTCAAAAAATCCACTATAAACCTTCTTTTTTATTATGTAATCCCCTTCCTTAGGAGCAAGCTCAGAGATTATACGAGAGCCTTCATCTCCCTCCATAGCATGTTCTCCCCAAAGGGAAATTTCAGGATCTTCCTTAGAATGGGTATCTACAAGATAGAAAATTGGAATATTATTTTCCCTTGCAGAATCTAAAAGTTCCCTTATTTTAGGAATTATTTCTTGAGCATAGGGATTTCCAAATTTACCATATACAAAATCTACTATCATATCTATTATTAAAAGAGCAGATTTCATTCTCTCACCTCCATATAAAAAGGGATGGACTTTACTCCATCCCTTTTTCCCATAAAAGAGCCCAAATTACTCCTATTTTTTCCCTTTTGTGAAATACCAAATTAATAGTATTATTACCACGATTATTATTACCCACCAATACCATGCCATATTAATCCCTCCTTTACAAAAAAATAAGAGAAAATCTCCTTTTTAAAAGTTTAAACCTAATTCCCTATTATGTCAACCCAAACCTTTCTTACCCTTGGTCCATCGAATTCTGCAAGAAATATTCCTTGCCATGTTCCCAATTTTAATCTTCCATTTTGAATAAAAGCTACCACCTGATTTCCAAGAATTGTACTTTTAATATGAGCAGGAGCATTTCCCTCTGTATGGGAATAGCTCGCACTCCAAGGAATTAATTTTTCTAAGGTATTTATAATATCCTTTACTACACTGGGATCATAATTTTCATTTATAATAATTCCTGCAGTGGTATGGGGAATAAAAATAAAACATCTTCCTTCTTTTATATTACTTTTTTTAATACACTCCTCAATTTTCTCAGTGATATCTACTAAAGCAGTCTTTGAAGGGGTAGAAACTGTAAATTCAAAGAACAAAACTAAAACCTCCTTCCCAATTTGTAAATTTATATTTTAAAGGTATAATTATTATATAGAAAATTATATAGAAAAAACTAAAGGAAAACAAAATCAATAGTAACTCCTGGAGGTGAAAATAATGGGAGATCAATGGAAGGGTCCTTTAGAGAAAATAGATGATTACAGGTATAGGATACCTGAAAATTATAAACCTTTTATGAAGGTTCCGGGAATTATCTTTGCCGATGAGAAACTTATTCAAGATATTGTTCAGGATCAATCTCCTGAACAAGTTGCAAATGTGGCGAGCTTACCTGGAGTTATTTCTGCTTCCTTAGCAATGCCTGATATCCATTGGGGATATGGCTTCCCCATTGGTGGGGTTGCTGCTATGAGGAAAAGAGGAGGAGTTATCTCGCCTGGTGGAGTAGGATATGATATCAATTGTGGAGTAAGATTAATTAGAACTAATCTATCTAAAGAAGAAGTAGAACCTAAGATAAAAGAGTTAGTTGATGCACTTTTCTCTGCAATTCCTGCAGGAGTGGGATCAGAGGGGGAATTGAGGGTAAAGGGTAAAGAATTAGATGAGGTTTTAACATATGGTGCAAGTTGGGCAGTAAAGCAAGGATATGGTTGGAAGGAGGATCTAAATAGAATAGAAGAGGAAGGATATCTAAAATTTGCAAATCCTGATAAAGTATCAAAGAAGGCAAAGGAAAGAGGAGAGTTTCAATTAGGAACCTTAGGTTCTGGAAATCATTTCTTAGAAGTTCAGGTGGTAAGTAAAGTTTTTGAGCCAGAAATTGCAGATAAATTAGGTTTATTCCCTAACCAAATTGTGATAATGATTCACACAGGATCTCGAGGTTTAGGACATCAGGTAGCAGAGGATTATATTAGAATAATGACTCAAGCTATGAATAAATATGGAATAAATGTTCCCGATAGACAGCTGGCGTGTGCACCCTTTGATTCTCCCGAAGGACAGGATTATTTTCAGGCTATGTGTTCTGCTGCAAATTTTGCTTGGGCAAATAGACAAATGATCACCCACTGGGTAAGGGAAACCATGGAAAAGGTGTTTAAAATGGGAGCAGATAAATTAGGACTAAAACTAATATATGATGTAGCCCATAATATTGCAAAATTAGAAGAACATATAGTAGAAGGGAAAAGGGAAGAAGTTATCGTTCATAGAAAAGGAGCAACTAGAGCTTTTCCTAAAGGGCATCCTGAAATTCCTGAAGAATATAGAGATATTGGACAACCTGTTATAATCCCAGGAGATATGGGAAGATCTTCCTTTTTACTTATCGGACTTCCAAAGGCAATGGAAATTGCCTTTGGTTCCACATGTCATGGAGCTGGAAGAACCCAAAGCAGAAGACAATTATTAAGGAGTGGAAAAAGGGCTTCAGATATTGAGAGGGAACTTTTAGAAAAGGGAATTATTGTAAGAGCTGCATCTAAGGCATCCATTGTAGAAGAGGCATCAGAAGCATACAAAAATGTGGTAGATGTAGTAAATGTGGTCCATAACGCAGGATTATCTTTAAAAGTAGCTCAAATGAAGCCAATTGCTGTAATAAAAGGGTGAGAAAAATCTCACCCTTTTATTAAAATATTAATGAAAGTCCTATTCTATGATGTACTCCTCCTATTCCAAGGGAATAAAGAAGAGCATAATCAATTCTCCATCTTCCATCGGGACTCTTAAAACCTAAACCAAAAGTAGGAGAATCTATATTCCAACCTAATCTAAAGTAAAGTGGATCAAAGAAGTATTCTCCTCCTATGTGGTAATATAAACTTGGAAAATCCAAATCAAAGGCAAGGATGAATTTTGGAGATTGATATGAAAATCCTATTTTAAAACAAGTTGTAATATTTTCTTCAGAAGTATCTTCCCCATCATACCAGGTAAGAGAAGAAAAAAGATTTTGAGCTGAAAATCCCAATTTAAAATTAGAAAATATTCTTAGTATAATCCCTAAATCTATACCCCATCCATCCCCTTTATATGGTGACGGCATACTTACCCATAATTTCTTTATATTTAACCCCAAGGCTAAGTTTCTTATCCCAATAAAATCTAAGGATTTTGCCATAGAATATACCAATTGATTTTCTATATAAAGTATTCCTAAATTCTCAGAGGGGGCAAGACGAGTATAAAAAACTCCAGAAGACCAAAGTCCATTATCAGGAATTCCAAAGGCAATATAATTGGATGTTATAAACATATCCGTTCCAAACCCAAAACCTTCTAAGGTCAACGGTAAATAGTTATAAGAGACACTAAATTGGGAGTTTAAGAGGCGAGCTATACTTGAAGGATTAAAAAGGACCCCATCTAAATCTCCTTCAACAGCACAAAAAGCATACCCCATACCTAATGCCCTTGTGCTCCACCCAAGGGTAGTTCCAGAAGAAACAAAGGCCCCCAAAATCTCCTGGCCAAAAGAAGGTGTTATTAGAAAAAGAATTAAGAATAAAAAAGCCAACCTTCTCATAGCAAACCTCCTACTTTATAACAACAAATCCCTTAAATTTCACTCTCTTTGCCCCACTACTTTCAGTAATTATTGCCTTAACTAAATAGTAACCATTGGAAACTAATCTTCCCCTTTCATCCTTCCCATCCCAATATACTGTATCTTGAACCTGAGAATCATTATAGTTTTGAGAGCTTATTTTCTTTACTAAGATCCCATTTAAAGAATAAATTTCTACTTCTACCCTTTGTATATTTCCAGATACTGCCTGAAATTGGTAATCTATCCTTAGATTTCCTTTATCGGGAGAAAATACCTTTTGAGAAACAACTAAATCTCCAACTTCTTGAGGAACCTGTTGAAGTTTAAAGGTATATGTATCCTCGGTAATATTCCCTAATTCGTCAGATACCTTTATCCTTACAGTATATATTCCATTGGTCCATGTATATCCACTAATTTGTAATGTTAATGTTGCTGTCTTTTCATCGGTTGATTTTTCATAGGTATATGTTCCTGAAACTTCTTGATTGGAAGGATCATATAACTTTATAAAAGTCTTTGCTAATCCAAAATCTATTCTTAAGGTTTCATCTTCTACCTTTGCCCATATACTTTGAGGTCCTATTACTAAAGTAGAGTTCTTTGTTGGACTTACTTCCTTTATTTTTGGTCCAGATCTATCTAAGGTAAAGGTTGTTCTAGCTATTTCTGAATTTCCTGCTTGATCATATATTGTTACATCAACATTATATACACCATCCTTACTAAACACTTCTTCACCAAATCTTGCGATAAGTTCCGTGGCTGTAGATTCTGAGGGAATAAATAAGGTTGATGTTGATATCCCTTGGAAAGTAATTGTTGCCCTTGATCTTGTAAAGTCTATCCCACTCCTTAGCTCCGAATATCTTACAACTATCTTTTCTACAGACTTTACATTACCTTCAGGAGATATACTTAAAACCTTAGGTGATATTAAATCTAAAGTAAATTTTCTTGGAATGTATAAAACATTGTCCAATAAATCTGATGCCTTTATGGTTAGATAATAATCTTCTTCTATCCATGTGTAAGTAGAGTATATATTTAAAATTAATTCTACAGTCTTTGAATTTACTATATTTAAAGTAAGAGTTGAAGGCACTGAATTTCCTGAGGAATCCTTTAAGCTTAGGAAGGTTTTTTGGGTATCTGTATGTATTCCCACAGTATCATCCTTTACTATAACTCTTATTTGAGAAAGGGTATAGTTCATTAGAGTCTGAGTCAAATTAGTATCTATTATATATGGAGGAGTTCTATCTAATACAAAATACGTATAGGTATTGCTACTATTTCCTGCTTTATCTACTAAGTAAATTACTAAATCATATTTACCATCACTAGATAAGATATTTTGAGGAACATTGGTAATAGCATATATATTTGACGAGAGATTCTTATCAAACAATAATGTTATCTCCTCTAAATTAGGAGTGTAGATTTTTATATGAGACTTTGAAGGAGGAAGAGGATAGTTATCCCAAAAGTCTAATCCAGAACCGATATCTTGATATGAAACCCTAATTTGATTTACAAAAACTATATTACCTGTAGGATATACAGAAAAGATTTGAGGGGGAGAATTATCTATTATAAAGGAAGATCTTGCAAGGGAGCCAACATTCCCATTTTTATCAATAGGAATAACTTCTATAAAATATTGTCCTGAGGTTAAAGTAGATGTAAAGGTCCAATATATAGTGTCAACTCCGTTATGGGATTTAATTCCTCCTATCATTCTTCCCAAACTATCTTTTACTTGTATACTTGATGCATCTAAATCGGGTCCCACCCCTGGCCCATCATCTAATACTACAGAAACTAAGGAAATTTCAGATACTAAACTTCCATCCTCTGGAGTAAAAGATATAACCCTGGGAGGAGTATTATCAACTTGAGGAGGATAGGCTTCTTGAAGTCTTAAAATAGTTGTTATCTCTTTTAATGGAATTTCTAATTCTCTTGTAGGATCTTCTGGATGGGCAATGGCATATGTGGCAGAAAGAACCAATCTATAATCTCCCGCGGGAACCCCCGTAATCATCCACCACCAGGAAGTAATTATATTGGGGTCATCTTTAATTAATTGAGGATCCTTTTCTCCATACCAATAGAAATTTCCACTCCCCGAAAGATTAGAGGGAAGTGTAATACCCCTTACCAGTACTCCATTGGAATCATAAATTTTTATTCGTGAATTTTTAATGGTAGAAATGGATCCCCCTGGCCTTTGAAGAATATCAAATTGAAATGAGGCTCCAACAAGCATAATTGAAGATTGATCCAAATAAAACTGGGGTGAAAAATTAAAGACATTTCCACTTTCATCGTGAGGAAATTTATAACCATCCTTTGAATATGAGGCCTTATATATCGTGTCACCTGATAATACAGTATTAAAGGGATTTGGCATGCCAAAGAAGTTAGCAAGCTCCATATCAGGAATATCTAAGATAAATCTTCCTGTAGCAGAATTTATATTTCCTGCAAAGTCTCTTGCAGTTATTGTATATATAATAAATCCCTCAGGAGGAATGGTATAAGTTCCACCAAAATTTCCATAACCATCCCATTCAAAATAATAAGTTTTTGGAATAGGACATATGGCGTTATTCCATTCTGATGGAGTATAAATATTTCCATCTTTATCTTGTAATGTAATGGTCACAATGGAATATTCACTTAAATCGAAGGAAATAGTTATTTTATCTCTAAAACCATCACCATCAGGAGAAAAGGGATTGGGAATGGCATTTAAATTATCAATAATTGGTTTTGTCTTATCTGCTTTTGCAAATCCCACATTAGTAGTTAATGTTTGAGTTCCAGCATATATAGCAATCACATAACTATATAGAACGCCATCTTCTGTATTTGTATCGATATAAGTAGTTGATGTGGTTTGAGTATAAAAATAATTAGGGTAAGGATTTCCTTCCCCCTTTACTCTATATATAGAATAAGTTCCTGAGATAGTTGATGTCCAAGAAAGTTCTATTTTCCCGTCAGGAATCGACTTAGGATAGCCTTCTTTCCATTGGATACTTTGGGCAAAAGAGAGGGAAAGAAGATAAATTAAAATCGTCAAAGAGAAAATAAAACCTTTCCTCATAATCTTCCTCCCAGGATGATATTTAAATAAAAACATTTTTGAATATTATATCACACCTTTGACAAAATAAGAAATTTTCTGATATAATTTTTTCAAAGAAAAATATTTAAAAATCTTTATGTAAAGGGGTTTAAAATGGAAAAAAAGGTTAAAAAAAGTGATTTTCTTCAAATTTTAAAGAACAGTCCAATAATTGCTGCTGTAAGAGAAGAGGAAAGATTGACTCAAGCCCTTCAAAGTAAAACAAAAGTTATATTTTTATTAAAAACAAATATCTTAACCCTTCCCAATGTAGTCCAGGAAATTAAAAGGCATGAAAAGTTAGCTTTTATTCATCTTGATCTTTTAGAGGGATTAGCCCAAGATAAATACGCCCTGAGATATCTTGGAGAAGTGGTAGGAATTGATGGGATAATAACTACAAGGACTAATCTTATCCAACAGGCAAAAGAAGAGGAATTGATTGCGATACAAAGATTTTTTGTATTAGATTCATCGGCCTTAGCAACAGGAGTAAAGATAATGCAAACTTCAGAGCCTGATTTTGTAGAAATTTTACCTGGAATTATATTTATTCATTTAGGAGAGGAATTGAGAAATCAACTTTCTTATCCCTTAATTGCGGGAGGACTTATTAGGACTCCTGAAGAGGCAAAGGATATTTTAAATGCAGGAGCGGTAGGAATATCCACTACATCTATTGCTCTTTGGAACCTTTAGTTTCTTCAAGACTCTTTACCGCTCTTAATTTTGCAAGGGCTTTTTGAAGAGATGTATATAATTGGATTCTTTGAGAGATAGCCTTCCTTTGAGAGAGAAGTTGCTCTAATTCTTCTTTTTCCTTCTTTACTTTTAATAAATCTATATCCTCTGCTTTTTCTGCAGAGTCCACTGTTATATATACATTATTATCAACTATTTCCATAAATCCTTCTCCTATAGCAAAATAATGAGATTCATTATTATAGATTACCTTTACAACTCCAATGGTAAGATGAGCTAAGGTATTTATATGTCCTGGAAGAATACCCAAAAGTCCATCTTCCACAGGAACCACTATATAAGATACATCCCCTTTAAAAATAACTTTATCTGGAGTTGATAATTCCAAATGTAAAGATTTTTTATTCATTAATATACAAAAGCTCCCAACTCTCTTGCTTTCTTCTTTACATCATCTAAGGTTCCTACCATGTAAAAGGCATCTTCAGGGATATCATCCACTTCTCCATCAACAATTGCAGAAAAACCTTCAATGGTCTTATCTCGAGGAACATAAACCCCAGGAATATTAGTATAATTTGAGGCAACAAAAAAGGGCTGGGATAAAAATAATTGAATCTTTCTTGCCCTCTGAACAATTAATCTATCTTCCTCAGAAAGCTCTTCGATTCCCAAAATAGAGATGATATCTTTAAGATTTTCATAATGTTGTAATACCTCTACGACCTTCCTCGCAACTCTCACATGTTCCTCTCCTACAAATTGAGGCTCTAATACCTGAGATGAAGATGCCAATGGGTCTACTGCAGGATAAATTCCCATTTCAGCAATTTCTCTAGAAAGGACTAAGGTAGAGTCTAAATGAGAGAATATAGTTGCTGGTGCGGGATCTGTCAAATCATCTGCAGGAACATAAACTGCCTGAACAGAAGTAATGGAGCCCATATCAGTAGAGACAATTCTCTCTTCTAATTCCCCCATTTCAGTTATAAGAGTAGGTTGATAACCAACTGCAGAGGGAATCCTTCCAAGAAGAGAAGATATTTCCATCCCTGCTTGGACAAATCTGAATACATTATCCATTAATAAAAGAATATCCTTTCCCAAATAATCTCTAAAATACTCAGAAACAGTAAGGGCAGTATAAGGAACCCTCATCCTAACTCCTGGTGGTTCATTCATTTGCCCAAAGATTAATACTGCCTTGGATATAACTCCTGAGTTTTTCATCTCAAGCCAAAGTTCATTTCCTTCTCGGGATCTTTCTCCTACCCCTGCAAATACTGAAATTCCCCCATGAGCAGTAGCGATATTGTGGATTAGTTCCATAATCAAAATCGTCTTCCCAACACCTGCTCCCCCAAAGAGTCCAATTTTTCCTCCTCTAGGGAAAGGAGTTAAAAGGTCCACTGCCTTTATTCCTGTCTCCAATATGGAATAAGAAGGTTGAATTCTATGAAATTCTACAGGCTTTTTTATTATGGATTCTAAGTCTCCAGCAATTGGTTCTTCCCCATCTATAGGTTCTCCTAACACATTTATAACTCTTCCCAAGAGTTTTTCGGACAATGGAATTCTTAGAGGATGATATAACCTTTTCACTGGCATACCTCGAGATAGTCCCATAGTAGAACCTAAGGCAACAGCTCTGACCTTACCATTTCCTAAATGCATCCTTACCTCTAAGATTAACCTTTTATTATTATCTCTAAAATTTATTATTTCCAATGCTTCATTAAGGGCTGGAATTTCCTTATGGAAATACACGTCTACCACAGGTCCATTTATGGCGATAATTTTACCTTCCAACTTTTGTCACCTCTTTTTCCCTTAAAGTTTCAATTCCAGAAGTAATCTCATGAAGTTCCCTTGTAATTTTCGTCTGTCTCACTTGATTCAGCTGAAATATGAGCTTTTCTTTTATCTTCTCTGCATTTTCATAGGCTCTTCTCATAGCAATTCTTCTAAAGGCTTGTTCACTGGCAGACGCATCAAGGATTATTTGAAACATAGTAGTTTCAAGAATATTTTCTAAAAGAGGGCCTATTATCCTTTGAGAAGATGGAAGAAAAAGAAAAGTCTCTTCTTTTCTTTCAGGAATATTTACAGGTTTTAAAGGTAAGAGTCTTCTAATATTTATCTCTTGCTTCAATATGTTTATAAAATCAAAGGAGATAACATAAAGTTCATCAATTTTCTTATCTAAAAAATCTCTAACAAGTCCTCTAACTAATCTTCTTATTTGAATAAAATTAGGAGAATCCATTAAGTGGGTAAAGGAATTAATAATTTTAAGGTTTTTTGATCTTGCAAATTTTAAGGCGTAAGTGCCAATGGGATAAAAATTCATTCTTTTTTTATAATTATCCTTTATAAACTTCTCCACTGCATTTAGAATTTGAATATTATAACTTCCACAGAATCCCCAATCAGAAGTTATCATAACAACTCCTGTATTATAGATATCTCTATCCTCTAATAAGGGATGATTTAAATACTCCTGAGGAAGTCTTGAAATCAATATATCTAACATTCTTTGTAACTCTTGGGTATAGGGTTTTAATCTGAGGGCTTTATCCTGAAAAGCCCTAATCTTTACTATACTTAGTGTTTCCATAGATCGGATAATATGACAAATATTATTTATACTATTTACTTTACGACGAAGTTCTTGAAGAGTTGGCATATTCCCTTTGAAACTCCTGAAAACTATTATGGAGCTCGTAGATTACCTGGTCATTCAATTCCAATTTTTGCCTTATAAGAGATAAGAGGGGAGAATACTTTGTAGAAATATATTCAATATATTTTGAAACAACCTGCTTTACCTCACTTACAGGATAAATATCTAAGAACCCTCCATTTAATAAATAGAAAGTAATAATTTCTTCCTCGATAGGCTGGACCTCATGAATACCCTGTTTCAGTATCTCTTCTATCCTTAATCCTCTTTCTACTTTTTTCTTTGTGGTAGCATCAAGTTCTGTTCCAAATTCCAAAAACAGAGAAAATTCTCTATATTGAGCAAGACTTAATCTCAACATCCCTGCAACTTGTCTCATACCCTTAGGTTGTGCAGAACCTCCAACCCTTGATACAGAAAGTCCCACATTTATAGCAGGTCTTATTCCCGCATTAAATAAAGCAGTATCTAAATAAATTTGGCCATCAGTTATGGAGATTAAATTTGTAGGAATATATGTAGATATTTCTCCAGCAAGAGTCTCTGCAATGGGAAGGGCAGTTAATGAGCCTCCCCCTTTTTTAATATTAAGTTTTGCAGATCTTTCTAATAAATGAGAATGAAGATAGAAAATATCTCCTGGATATGCCTCTCTTCCTGGAATTCTTCTTAATAAAAGGGCAATCTCTCTATAGGTATTAGCATGTTTTGTTAAGTCGTCATATACAATTAAAACTTTCTCACCCTGCATCATAAAATATTCTCCCATGGCGCATCCAGAAAAGGGAGCAAGATAACGAAGAGAAGGGGGTTGATCAGGAAAAGTAGCAATTATAATTGTATTCGCTAAGGCTTTATAATCCTTTAATGTCTGATAAATACGGGCAATATTGGTCCTCTTTTGAGCAATAGCTACATATATACATATGGTCCCATATCTCCTTTGATTTATAATAGTATCTATAGCAATGGTAGTTTTCCCAGTTTGTCTATCTCCTAAGATCAGCTCCCTCTGTCCATGTCCTATAGGAATCAAAGCATCTATGATCCTTATTCCTGTATAAAGAGGCTCTTTTACAGGCTCTCTCTCAAAAATAGTAGGAGCAGGCCTATCTATTGGTAAAAATCCCTCAGGATAAATATTACCAAGATTATCTAAAGGATTTCCAAGGGGATCAATTACCCTTCCTAAGAAACTACTCCCTACAGGTACTTGAATTATTTTACCTGTGGAATATACTAAATCTCCTTCTTTTACTTCTTTATCTTTACTAAGAAGAACTACTCCTACAAATTCTTCAGAAAGGCTAAGAACCATTCCTAAAGCTCCCGACGAAAAAACCACCATCTCCCCTAAAAATGCATCATCTAAAAGGGAAACCTGAGCTACCCCATCTCCTACATATTTTACATAACCTATATTGGAAAGTCTTGGAGTAAAATTATATTTTTCTATTCTTTTTTCTATCTCTTTCCAGGGAATTCCCAATATTGTTTCGGCCATACTCATATATTTTCAGTCTCCTTTATATATTGATATATTTGATTAAGATGAAAATCTAAAGAATGATCCAAAAGATATTCTCCAATAAAAATCCTAAAACCAAGAATCATTGTTGGATCCTCTTCATACACAAATTTCCATTCTCCTGGAAGGCTTTTTCTCAACTTCTCTTCAACTTTATTTATAATTCCAGATCTCAATTCATTAGAGGAAACAAATCGAATCTCCTTTATGGAACTGGTATTTAATTGGGGAAGATATTTTTCAAAATCCTCTAAAAAAGAAAGTAAAAATATCTCTTGGGAATTTTGAGGAAGAAATTTGATAAAGAATTGACGAGTAATAAGTTTTGAAAGAGCAACAATTTCCTCCCTTGAAGTTTCCAATGCTCTTCTTCTTTCTGCCTTAGCTATATCATGGGCTTTTAAAATAATCTTTTCAGCTTCTTCCTCTGCCTTTGTAATTATCTCCTGCTTTATTTTTTCCGCGCTTCCTATTGCCTCTTCCACAATTTTTGCTGCCTCATCCCTTGCAGAAAGAAGCCTTTCTTCTCTCCTCTTTCTCAATTCTTCTGCTTCTTTCAATTTTTCCTCTGCATTCTTCAATGTCTCTTCTATCTTCCTTTTCCTTTCCTCCATTATTCTTAGAAGATTTCCAATAAAATATCTTTTTATAATCCATGCAAGGAGTAATAGATTAACTATAGATGAAAAAATAGTAAGAACGTTAAAGCTAAACATATTTTACTTGAGTCTCCCTAATAATGGATTTGCGAAGAGTAATATTAAGGAAATCGTTAGGGTAAAGATAACAATGGTCTCAATAAAAGCTAAAGCAAAAAGAAGCATTCTATTAATTTGATCTCCTGCTTCAGGTTGTCGAGCAACACTTTCAAAGGCAGAAGAAGCTGCGTTTCCCTGAGCTCTTGTAGCAAACATGCCCACTAAAGCAATGGATAAACCTGAAGTAATAATAGAAACAATTATAATCCATTCTATCATAACAAACCTCCTTTACTCTTCAAATACTGCGGCCAAATAGGCGGCTGAAAGGGTTGTAAAGATTAATGCTTGAATAAAACCCATAAACATGGAAAGAACCATTATGGGAATAGGAACAATGAGGGGAGCCAATAAGGAAATTATAGCTAAAACAATATGTTCCCCTGTAATATTTCCAAAAAGTCGCAAGGCAAGGGAAATAGGTCGAGTAATCTGCTCCAAAATGTTAATAGGAAGAAAAAGAGGAGAAGGAGAAATAAAATTTTTAAGATATTTCTTTCCCTTTTCTTTGACTGCAATATATTGAATATATAAAATTGTTCCAAGAGCTAAGCCAATAGTTACATTTAAATCAGAAGTAGGAGAGGCAAAACCTGGAATAAGTCCTGACCAGTTTGAAAGAAGGATAAAGAGAAAAAGAGAAGAGAAGAATGGAAAATATTTAACAGATTTCTCTTCTCCTAAAAATCCTCCTAAATATCTTTGAAAAATCTCAATAAGAGCTTCCACTAAGCTTTGTCTCTTTGAGACAATTTCTTCTTGTGGTCTATAGGAAAGCCAAAAACTTATTATTAAAACTAATATACTTATAACCTGCAAACTTATAAAAGTATTTGTTATTTTGAAATCCCCTATTTTAAATATTACCTTAGGCCCTATTTCTTCCATTATCTTTTTTCCTTCAAAATTTTAATTATCATATACCATTGCCCTATTATATATCCTAAAATAAAAAGCAGAACTCCTGAAAGTCCTGCCTTGAGACTCATTATAAGTAAAATAATAAGTATTACATATCTTCTTACAAAATGTTTTTTATATTTATTTATACCATCTTTCTTAATATTTTCTGCCAACCAACATATGGAAATTATACTCCCAGAAAACCCAAAAGTCAAAGAAGATATACAAGGATATATTAGGTAAAAGCCTAATCCAATTAACAAAATAATTACTGCAATCTTTGTATATTTATCGTAGAATTCTAAAGATGTCACGAAAACCAACCCATATTCCTAAAGCGATTCCCGCAAGGAGGAAAACAGGAGAAGAATGAAAAATCTTATCAAGATAATAACCAAGAAATATCCCTACAAGAAGGGCTGCCAAAACACTTGTTCCCAAAGAGAAAGCAATATTGAATATTTCCCATGGAGATCTTGGTTTTCTCTTCATTTATTTCCTAACAATTCCTCTACAACTTTTCTTATCCTTTCTCCATCAGCCTTTCCTCTTAATTCTTGCATTGCAGATTTCATTACTCTGCCTAAATCCTTTATATCCTTTGCCTCTACTTCTTCTATTATTCTTTTTAAAATTTCCTTTAATTCATTATAAGACATCTCCTCTGGAAGATATTCCTCTAAGATTTTTACTTCCCTTTCCTCCTTCTCAGAGAGATCAAATCTTCCTCCTTTTTTATAAAGCTCTATAGCTTCTCTTCTCTTTTTTATTTCCTTATTTATCACATCTATAACATCTTCATCGGTCAATTCCTTTCCCTTTTCTCTCATATCAATCTCCCTATATTTTATGGCAGAACGAAGAAAGCTCAATACCTCTGCTTTAAAGGAATCTCTATCCTTTACTGCTCTAAGATAATCCTTTGTAATTTTCTCATAAAGCATATTTACTTCCTCCTTAAATACCCTCGTTTATTACTTTTAATATCCTTAGCCAACCATTTTTCGTATTTTCTGGATTATAGCCCCCTCCACCTAATATTAAAACTCTTCCATCGCATATTCTATGGGCTAAGTTATGAATTTCTGAGACGAATTTTTCATAACCTTCATAGGAATAATTCAAATGGGTTATGGGATCACCTTGAATTCCATCTACTCCTGCTTGAAGGATAATAAGTTCTGTCTTAAATTCCATAGAGAAGTCTTCTACTTCTCTCAATGCAGATAATAAATCTTCATCGGAAGAACCAGGAAGAAGAGGAATATTCAATTTTGTTCCAAAGGCCTCTTTACTTCCCCTTTCATGTCTTCCTCCAGTTCCCGGATATAGAAATCTTCCATCCTCATGAATATCCACTATATATAAAAAGGGATCATCTAAAAATTCATAAAATACTCCATCTCCATGGTGGGCATCAATATCTATATAAAGTATTTCCTTAATTCCATATTCTTTTCTCGCCTTATTTATAGCGATACCAATATCATTGAATATACAAAAACCAGAAGCACTATCTCTTTTTGCATGGTGAAGTCCTGCCATTGGAACGAAAATATGCTTATAATTTTCCTTAATTATTAATTCTAATCCTCTTAAAGTGGCTCCTACCACATAAGATGCAGCCTCGAAACATCCAGGATAAGCAGGGGTGTCTCCATAATCTAAAAAACCTACCCCCTCCTTTGATTTTCTCTTAACCAACTCTACATATTCCTTTGTATGAAAGAGGAGAAGATCCAACTCCTTTGCTAAAACAGGGGGAAAAACCTTAATTTTCTTTTCCTCGATAATCTTTTCAAATTCCTTCCAGAAAGATTCCAACCTTTTCCGATTCATGGGATGATCCCCTGGAAAAGAATAGCTTAAGAGTTCTTCTCCCAAAATTACTGCACTATAACCTTCTGACAATCCCCATTCCCTCCTTCCCTAATAGATAATTTTCAAACTCTTCTCTTTTACTGACAGGAATTTTTATTTTTAAAACTACTTTATCTAAAAATTCTTCCTCAATATTTGAAGAAAAATTTTTAAATATTTCCCTTTTCAATTGTGAAAAATAATTATATGGGATTGTTATATTATACTCTAATGTTTCAATTCTTTTTATTATACCACCCGCTTCAATCGCAGATTTAGAGACTAAATAATAGGCAGATATTAATCCTTTAATTCCCAATTTTATTCCCCCAAAGTATCTTACTACAACAACCATTGAGTCCCAGAGATTATATTCCCTTAACGCCTTTAAAATAGGCCTCCCTGCAGAATTGGCAGGCTCTCCACCATCAGAAAAATATTCCTGAGAAGGTAACCTCCTATATGCCCAACAATAATGGGTAGCAGAAGGATGTTCTTCTCTAATTTTTTGTAAAATTATATTAGGCTCTTGGATTAATGGAAAAGAAAAACCAAAAAAGGTTGATCTTTGTATTTTTATTTCCACCCTTCCTTCTTCTTTTATACTAAAATATTCATCTTCCATATTAAAATAAAATCTTACTTATCCCTCAGCCCCCAATATTATTGAAAGGTTAATTAACTTATTTTCTCTTATAATTTTAAGGGATACTTTTGTTCCAGGAGGGGTATTACTAAGAAATCTATGTAAATCATCAATATTATTAACAACTTCTCCATTAATCTCCACTACTACATCCTGAGACTGTAATCCCCCTTTACTAGCAGGGCTAAAAGGAGCAACCCTTATTACATAAACTCCCCCTTCTTGATGAAGAGAAAGGATATCCCTAATTCTCTGAGGTAGTATAACACTTTGTCCAATAATTCCAAGATAACTTCTTCTTACTCTTCCATCTTTTATTAGAAGACCTGCCACCCACTTTGCAGTATTTATAGGGATTGAAAAACATATACCTTGAGCCCCTTGAATTATAGCAGTATTAACTCCTATAGCCTTTCCATATATATCTACCAATGGTCCTCCAGAACTTCCAGGATTTAAAGGGGCATCAGTCTGAATAATATTATCCATTAAATGTCCACTAAAACTTCTTAGGGATCTTCCTAAAGCACTTATAACACCACTAGTTACACTATGTCCAAATCCTAAGGGATTTCCTATTGCCATAACAGGTTGTCCCACCTTCAGTTTATCAGAATCTCCAAATTCAAGCATAGGCAAATCCCTCTCAGAAATTCTTATAACCGCAAGATCTGTTTGAGGATCCTCTCCCACCAGCTCTGCTATAAATTGTCTTCTATCTGCTAAGGTTACTGTCAGTTTATTAGCCTGATGGGTTACATGGCTATTGGTAAGAATATAGCCATCAGGAGTGAATATAAATCCCGATGCTACACCTTTTACCTCTTGAAATCCTGTAAAAAAGGAAAAACCAACCGCTTGACTGATATCTATATTTACCACTGCAGGACTTACCTTTTCTATCACTTTTACGATAGCTTGGGAATATGCTTCTAATATCTTTTCAAAATCTTCCATTTTCTCCCCCTATTATCCATTCTACTATATATTTTATACTTTTTTCTAAAACATCAAGATGATCTGTATCTTCCAGAATAATAAAAGATCTATCTTCCCTTTTATATGTATTAAAAACTCTTTCCACATCCTGTTTTTCATAAAACTCGTCCCTATCTCCAACAATAACTAGCATAGGAAGATTTATTTTCTCCCAGATTGTTTTTATATTAGAGGGAAACGCAGCATTAAAAAAGGCCAATGAATAGTTAGTAACTAACAATGGATCCTCTAATTTTTGTGAAAGATCCCAGGAAATGATCCTAAAATGGGGAAATATAGGGGCAAGAAATTGAAAAACCTTTGAAATAGTTTTTTGTTTTAGTAAACTCTCACTCCTTGAAGAGATTCTCTCTATGGGTAAACCTCCTGCAATTAAGATTAGTCCTGAAGGATATAGTGTTAATTCCTTTACATATTTTAAAGTTAAACCTGCTCCCATACTATGTCCCCCTAAATACACTGGGATGATGGGATTTTCTTTTAAAACTAATTGATAGAAGATACCCAAATCATAAACTAAGGTCATAGAATCAGGAACATCCCCTCTCTTCCCTTCAGAATTACCATGTCCCCTTAAATCGGGAAGATATACCTTTATCCCATAATTTGATAATTCTTGGGCAAAAGGAAGATAATATTTCCCATATCCTACAATTCCGTGGACAAATATTAACACTGCCTTTGGTTTCTCAGGGGATAAAACTCTATAAGCTAATTTTTTTCCATCTAATGCTTTATAATAAAAAATCTTATCGGGAATATTTTTAACTTTATCCCCAAAACTTTTAAAATCCAAGGAGAAAATTGGAAAAATAAGAAGAATAAAAATTAAGAAATAAATTTTACTCCTCATATATTAATTCTTCCCTTTCCTCAATAATTTTCTTTGATTTAATAAGATTTTGAATCTTATTAACATATTTTCTTTTATCTCCCAAAAGAATTGCTCCTACAATAATATTTTCTTTTAACACCAACTTTCTATAAAACCCTTTCTCCTCATCCTTTTTTATTATAACCTCAAATTCTTCACTTTTAGGAGGATCAATTTCTCCTATAGATGTAAGATCGATTCCCGTCACCTTTAGGGTATTAGAGGGAATAGTCCCCTGATACTTAACTTTCTCCCCTATGATATTTTTTCCTGCCACATAGGACTGATCTAAGGATGCTGGTATAATTCCATATATTTTTCCTTTAAATTCAACACAATCTCCACAGGAATATATATCTTCTATATTAGTTTCCATATATTCATTTACTATTATTCCTTTATTTACCGAAATACCAGAATTTTTGGCTAAATCAATATTAGGAATAATACCAGCAGAAACCATAAGTAAATCTCCATATATTTTTCTTCCATCTTCTAATTCAATTCCCTCAAATCTTCCATTATAAGATATGATTTTTTGGACTCTAACTCCTAAATAAAATTCAAAATTAAATCTTTCTTCTATTTTTCTTTTTAAAATTCTTGCCCCATCCTCATCTAATTGTCTTGGAATTAATCTTGGAAAAAACTCCAAGCCAATAACCTTTAAGCCCCTTTGAGAAAGAGCTCTTCCAATTTCTAATCCCAATAGTCCACACCCTAAAATAATTACCCTTTCTTTATTTTTTATAAAGGATATAATATCCTTCGCATCATTTAAATTTCTTAAAGTAAATATTCCATCTACATTTATATTATCTAAAGGAGGTTTAAAGGGAATAGCACCAGTAGCAATTAAAAGCTTATCAAATTTATAATTTTCCTTATTTGTATCTAAAATCTTTTTTTCTCCATTTATTTTTATGGCCTTTTCCCCATATAACACCTTTATCTTATTTTCTCTATACCAGCTTTCAGAATAAAAGGGAAGATCTTCTTCCTTTATATTTCCTGCTAAAAACTCAATTATCTGAGGTCTTGAGTAATAAGGAAAACCCTCTTCTGTAATTATTAAAATTGGAGTTTCTTTATCCTTTTCCCTTATTACCTCTGCAGTATTTATTCCTGATATACCATTACCAATTATTAGATACATATCTCTCCTCTAATCATATGGGTCTAAACATATCCTTTTCAGCTCCACACACAGGACAAACCCAATCTTCAGGAAGTTCTTCAAAAGGAGTCTCAGGAGGAATATCATTCTCAGGATCTCCTTTAGAGGGATCATAAACATATCCACACACAAGACATCTATACTTTTGCATTATAAACCTCCTTTTAATAATTATTCTTAATAAAATTATACCAGAAATTCCAGGATTTCATACTAAAAGCTTGGAAGAAGAGAGAATCCAGAAGGTCCAATTTCTCCACCAATCCTTTTTGTTGGAATTGCTTTAAGGGAAACCTCAAATTGAATATTTCCATTATTGGGATTCCAGGTGAATTTTCCTAAGAAACAATGCAAATCCTTATCTAAGGAGATTATGGGATAAAAAGAAGATGAAGGATATGTTCCCCATAAGGTTATTTTCCCTGCAGTATGCCATTCTCCTTTAATATCAAAACTCAATTTATAATCTAATCTCTGTAGGGGATTATCTAAATATGGGTTGAGAAAGGCTCCTAACCTTAGAGAAAAAGGAGGATAATTTACAGTTGATTGAAGTAAAATGGAAGAAAATTTTTGGGAATTCCAATTATAACTTGTGGTCCCTTCCATCACGAATATTTTTTTATAATCAAATTTCCCTTTAATATTTAAAGGAGTTAGGGATCTTAAAAGAAAATTATAGGAATCAGAGAGGGTAATATTAAAATTAGGACTTCCTAAGATTAAACTTCCACTCAACAAACTATTTTCTCCTTGATAGTCAAAGTAAAAGGGCGTATTTCCAGAATCTCCTGTAATTATATCCTTACCTAAGAATTGAAAGTTATAAGAGGCAGAAAGAGAAAGAAGATTAAAAGGTTTAAATCCTAAAGAGAAATTTCCATATATAAAATACCTTGCATCTCCTGTCTCATAAAAATCCTGTTTATACCCTAAATTGGAACTCAGATTGAAATTAAAAATTCTAAAGAAGTAAGGAATTGAAATACCAAAACCAAGTTTTAAAGCCTTTATATATGAACTCGGCTCATCATAGTACCCTAAAATTCCCTCTATCTTAAGGGGAAGATTCAAAAGAGAATAGGTTCCATTAAAGCTTATCTCTGGAATTTTTAAAAGCTGTAGATTCTTTGGATCTGAAATCCTATAATTTTCATATATAGATATTGTATAATTTTTACCTTTATGAATAAACCTTCCTTCTTCGTATATCTCATAGGTTCTTTTGCTTAAAAAAGTAGAATCGTTATATCTTAGATTAAACAAAAAAGAATTATTCTTATCAATTCCTTGAGAAAGATTCAAATTAGAGGAGAATCTCTTTGAATTGTTGTCTTCCTTATAAAAAAGTTGAAGAAAAGTTTTATTCAAGCCATAAGTAAATGTAAATTTTAAAATATCTTGAATTGTGTATAGATCATATTTGGTTTTGAAATTCAAGTAAAGAAAATTATTAATGGTTAATAAGAATGGATTTAGTACCATGTGAGATCATAGCGTCAATTTTCTTGTTGATAATAGGGACCCATACAAAACTGCATATTTGCATCTTTACTGGATTTGAAGATGGATTCATCCGATTTTCGC
>CALHLF010000011.1 GCA_938034905.1 uncultured bacterium
GAAAAATATGGAGCTAAACCTACCCATCCTGGAGCAGATGATATAATCTATAAGTTTAAAGATGATATGGATAAATATTCAGAAGAGGTAAGAAGAGTTTTAAATCCCATTTGGATAGAGGATTTTGGTGGTAAGCCCCCTATAGAAGAGAAAAAAGAAGTAAAAGTATGAGTCTAGGCAAATGTTGGAATGGGATGAGAATTTTGAAGGTTTAATTTCTTTTTTAAAGGATCAAAAGGAAATTCCTTTTCTCCTTTGTGATGAAAATACTTATAAAGTTTGTGGCGAATACATCTCAAAGGAGTTAGAAAAATCAAGAATAAGTTATGATTTATTAATTCTTCCTCCTGATGCCCATTCTGACGAAAAGAATATATGTAAAGTCCTTTTAAATACAAAGGAAAATTCGTTAATTGTATCTATAGGTTCAGGAAGTATAACTGATACTGCAAGGTTTATTGCATATAAGCAAAGGCTTAGATTTGTATCAGTTCCTACAGCCCCATCAATGGATGGATATGCCTCACCAGTTTCTGCACTTACTATTAATGGTCTAAAAACAACAGTTTCAGCAAAACCTCCTGAAAAAATTTTTGCAAATCTTAATATTATCAAAAACTCTCCTAATATATTGAAGAAAGCTGGTTTTGGGGATCTGATGGGTAAATTTACAGCTCTTGCCGATTGGAGACTTTCTAATATTTTAATAGGGGAAAATATTAGTTTAAGTGTAGTTGAGGAAATGTATAAAGCTTGTGAGGATACTTTAAAAAATATAGAGAAAGACAATTTTGAGAAATTACTTCTTGAAGGGCTTATAAAATCTGGAGAATTAATGACAATAGTAGGAAATTCCCGGCCAGCTTCTGGTTCAGAACATCATGTGGCTCATTATTTAGAATTTTTAGGATATAATCTCTTTCATGGAATAAAAGTAGGACTTTCTACTCTATATATAATTCGATTATACAAAACTTTTCTTAAAATCGATTTAGATAATCTTAAATATGAAAATAATATTACAAAATCCTTTGAAGAATGGAAAGAAGAGATAAGAAGAAATTTTCCTAAAATTTATGATGAGATAATAAAAGAAAATATCGAAAGGATAAAAAAATTTAACAATTTAAGCTTTAGAAGGGAAATAATTGAAAAAATTAAGATAAATAAGAGAAAGATTTACTCAATTGTTGAAGAATTGGTAGAAAAGGAAGAAAAAATTTTAGAGGGCTACAAAAAGATAAACTTTTCAACTAATTTAGAAGACTGGAAAATTGAAAAAGAGGATTTGAAAAGAGCATTGATCTATTCTATATATATTCGTGATCGTTTCTCAATTCTTACCTTGTATCAGATCTTGGGAATATTAGAAGGGGAAGTAGAAAAGATTATCTTATAATATATTTTTTTAAATAGATAGAAGGGAGGCGTTTTAATGAATAATTTTGTCTATTACAATCCAACTAAAATCATTTTTGGTGTTGATACTACGAATAAGGTGGGGAAAGAAGCTAAAAATTATGGGAAGAGAGTTTTAATGATTTTAGGACAAGGAAGTATTAAAAAAATTGGGCTTTATGATAAAGTGATAAATATCCTAAAAGAGGAAGGATTAGAAATTTTTGAATTGGAAGGAGTAAAACCCAATCCAAGAGTTGATTTAGTTAGAAAAGGGATAAAAATTGTTAAAGAAAATAATATTGACTTACTTCTTGCCGTAGGTGGAGGAAGTGTGATAGATACTGCGAAGGCTATCGCAGCAGGACTTTCTTATGATGGAGATGTTTGGGATCTATTTAAGTATAGAAAACCAATAAAACCTACTATTCCCATTGGTGTAATTCTAACCCTTGCTGCTACAGGCTCAGAGATGAATGGAAATGCAGTTATTTCCAATTTAGAAACTCAAGAGAAACTTGCAATATCAAGTTCGTATTTATATCCAAAATTCTCTATTCTTGATCCTAAAAATACAATAACAGTCCCCTTAAATCACACCCTCTATGGCATTGTAGACATACTCTCACATGTATTTGAGCAATATTTTGACAAAACTGATGGAGCAGTACTTCAAGATAGATTTGCAGAGGCAATAGTGAAAACTGTAATAGAGACAACACCAAAGTTAATTGAAAATCCAGAAGATATTAATGCAAGATCTATTATTCTTTGGTGTGGAACTAATGCTCTAAATGGAATAATAGGGGTGGGGAAAGAACATGACTGGGCAAGCCATGCTATAGAACATGCCATCTCTGCTATCTATGATATTTCTCATGGCTTAGGACTTGCTATTATATTTCCTCACTGGATGAAATATGTTATTGATGCAATACCTCACAAATTTGCTCAATTTGCAAGAAATGTTTGGAATATTGAAGGAAAGGAAAATTTCGAATTAGGATTAAAGGGAATAGATAGATTAATAGAGTTTTATGAGAGTATAGGAGTTCCAACAAAACTCTCAAAGATAGGAATAGGGGAAGAAAAATTAGAAGAGATGGCAGAAAAAGCAACGATTTTTGGTCCTATAGGAACTGTCAAAAAACTTGATAAAAATGATGTGTTAAATATTCTAAAAATGAGTTTGTAGAAATTCTTGACATTAAGCTTTTTTCATTGTTAGGATTAATAAAATTTTTTCTGGAGGGAGAGAATGTATAGAAGTGATCAAGTAAAAAAGGGAATTGAAAGGGCACCCCATAGATCACTTTTTTATGCTATGGGGTATACCCTTGATGAGTTGGAAAAGCCCATTATTGGGGTGGTAAATTCAGGAAATGAAATGATTCCTGGGCACATTCATCTTGATATTATAGTTCAGTCAGTAAAAATGGGTATTTTAGAAGCTGGTGGTACTCCTATGGAATTTAGAGTTATTGGAATATGTGATGGAATTGCTATGGGGCACAAAGGCATGAAATATTCCTTAGCTAGTCGAGAACTTATAGCAGATTCCATAGAAGCTATGGTAGAGGCTTATCAGCTTGACGGAATGGTATTAATTACTAACTGTGATAAAATCGTTCCTGGAATGCTTATGGCATCGGCAAGATTAAATCTTCCCTCTATTATACTCAGTGGTGGCCCTATGATTGCGGGTAAATGGAAGGGAAGGGATGTAGATCTAATTAGTGTATTTGAGGGAATAGGTCAAGTAAAAGCTGGAAAAATGAAGCCTGAAGAATTATATGAATTGGAAAAATATGCATGTCCAGGATGTGGATCTTGTTCAGGAATGTTCACTGCTAACACTATGAATTGTTTATCAGAAGCCTTGGGTTTAGCTCTTCCTTATAATGGAACTTTACCCGCGGCTTATGATGGGATGAGAAAAAGATTGTCAAAGGATGCTGGAAAAAGAATTGTACAATTAGTAAAAGATGGGATAAAATCAAGGGATATCTTAACAAGAACAGCTTTTGAGAATGCAATTGCTGTGGATATGGCTCTTGGAGGATCCACTAATACAGTACTTCATCTTCTTGCCATAGCAAGAGAAGCAAAGGTGGAACTTCCCCTTGATACTTTTCAAAAGATAAGTGAAAGAACCCCAAATATTTGTAAGCTAAGTCCTGCCTCTTCACAGCATATTCAAGATCTCCACGAAGCAGGTGGAATTCCAGGAGTTATGAAGGAACTTTTAGAGGGAAATCTTATAGATCCTTCTGCATTAACAGTTTCTGGAAAAACCATAGGAGAGATAGCACAAGATGCAGTTATAAGAGATAGAAATGTAATTAGACCTCTTGAGGATCCTTATGCTCCTGATGGAGGTATTGCTATACTTTATGGAAACTTAGCACCTGAAGGTGCGGTGGTAAAAAAGTCAGCAGTAAGTCCTAAAATGCTGAGACACGTGGGACCAGCACGGGTTTTTAATAGTGAGGAGGAGGCAATAGAAGAAATTTATGCAGGAAAGATAAGAAGGAAAGATGTGGTAGTAATAAGATATGAAGGACCAAAAGGAGGACCAGGAATGAGAGAGATGTTAGGACCAACATCTGCTCTTTCTGGTATGGGACTTGATGAAGATGTAGCATTAATAACTGATGGAAGGTTTTCAGGGGGAAGTAGGGGTGCAGCTATAGGTCATATATCTCCAGAAGCAGCAGAAGGGGGTCCCATTGCTCTTATCAGAGATGGAGATATTATTGAAATAGATATTCCAAATAGGAAATTAAATGTGAAATTAGATGAAAATGAATTAGAGAATAGAAAGAGAGAATGGATTCCCAAAAAGAGAGAAATTGAATTTAATTATTTAAGAAGATATTCTGCATTGGTAACCTCTGCAAGTTATGGCGCAGTATTAAGAGATTTATACGAAGATTTATAAATAGGGAGGTTAAGAAATGATAATTACAGTGGTAGATCATTATCCTAAGATTCCCAATCCTCCAAGGGAACCTAAATTAAGAAGAGCAATTCATGCTTACGATCAAGGGAAGATAACTAAGGAAGATTTAGATAGAGTATTTGATGAGGTAACAAAAGAGGTAATAGAAGAACAGATCAGTGCGGGGATAGAATTAATAACTGATGGTCAAATAAGATGGGAAGATGGCCAAAGCTATATAGGGAAAAAGTTAGATGGAATAGAGATAGGAGGTCTCTTTAGATATTTTGATAATAACACTTACTATAGACAGCCAATTGTAATAGGAGAAATAAGATGGAAGGAGCCTATAATACTAGAAGACTGGAAAAAAGCTCAAGAATGGGCAAAGGATAAACCAGTAAAGGCAGTTTTGACAGGACCATATACCTTAGCACGATTAAGTAGAGATGAGTATTATAAAGATTTAGAAAAATTATCTAAAGCATACACAAAGGCTCTTGTGGAAGAGGTAAAGTTACTTGAAGAAAGTAAGGTAAATTATCTTCAGCTTAATGAACCTTCTATTCAATATTATCCAGAAGATTTTGATTTGTTCTTGGAATTATATAAAGAATTCAGAAAAATTTTTTCAGGTAAGCTGGCTATATATACATATTTTCACAGTCTTATCCCATTGAAAAATAGATTAAAAGAACTTCCTATAGATATATTAGGTATAGACTTTGTATCTAAAAAAGAAAATTTTGAATTATTGAAAGAATTTCCTAAAAATCTATCTCTTGGTTATGGTATTGTCGATGCAAGAAATACAAAATTAGAAACCCCAGAACAGATTGCTGATTTAATAAAAAGGGCCTTAAATTATATTTCGGAAGATAATTTATATATAAATCCCAGTTGTGGACTTGAATATCTTCCAAGGGAAAGGGCTTATGAAAAACTATTAAATCTTTCTTTGGGAGTAAAACTAGTAAGAGGTGATAAAAAATGAGAGAGATAAAATTGCCTATACTACCCACAACAAGTGTTGGAAGTTTTCCAAAACCAGATTATCTTTTAAAGGCAAGAAATCAATATGCAAAGGGATTAATATCCTATTCTACCCTTTATGAATTAGAATTGAAAGCTACAGAAGAAGTGATAAAAATGCAGGAAGAGATTGGAGTAGATATTCTTGTTCATGGTGAGATGGAAAGGGGAGATATGGCTACTTATTTTGCAGAGAATTTAGAGGGATTTACTATAAGTGGATTAGTTCGATCCTACGGGAATAGATATTATAAAAAGCCAATAGTAATTGGAAAAATAAGAAGAACAAAGCCAATAACAGTAGATATGTTTAAATTTGCCCAAAGTCTTACTAAAAAGCCTATAAAGGGAATGCTTACAGGACCTTATACTATAGCAGATTGGTCCTTTAATGAATATTATGAAAATAAAAGGGATTTAGTACTTGAGCTTGCAGAGATAATTAATCAGGAGGCTTTAGATTTAGAAAAGGCTGGAGCATTATTTATACAAATAGATGAACCTGCAGTTCCAACTCATCCTGAAGAGATTAATATTGCAAAAGAGGGATTTAAAATATCCACAAAAAATTTAAAAAGTTTTTTAATTACCCATATATGTTATGGGGATTTTAGGCCTATATGGAATGAAGTAATAAATTTCCCAGTTCATCAATTTGATTTAGAATTTACTAATAATGCCGATAAACTTTATCCCCTTATTGAGAAATATGGTTTTCCAAAGGATAAATATATAGCGGTAGGGGTTATTGATGTACACTCCCATAGAATAGAAAGTGTAGAAGAGATAAAGGCAAGAATAAAGGAAGCATTAAAGTATTTTAAACCCGATCAAATATTTGTAGATCCTGACTGTGGACTTAAGACAAGAACTTGGGAGGAGGCAAAGGCCAAAATGGAGAACATGGTAAAAGCAGTTAATGAGGTGAGGGAAGAGCTGATAAAAGAAGGATATTCATCGGAAATAAAAATAAAAATGGAGGCTTAAAAATAAACATGTATGAAGAATATATATTAAAACAATGGAATTTTTGGTTAGAGGAACTTTATTCATACACTATATTACTTAGAGAAGAAATTTCTCCATGGTATTTCACAAATAGGGAGGAACTATCTAAAAAACCCATTGAAGGATGGCAAGAGATAAAAATAGGAGAAATATGGCCATCTCAAATCTTTCCTGTTTGGTTTTTCCATACCTTAAGTCTTCCCAAGGATTTATATAGTCAACCTGTATATTTATCACTAAACTTTGGAGGAGAAGCTCTACTTTATATAAATGGAAAACCTTTCTCTGGATTAAATAATTATCATCAAGATGTTTTGCTAACAAAACATCCCAATTGTGAAAAATTTGAAATCTTAGTTGAAGCAGTTCCAAAGGGTTTATTTGGACAACATCAGTATGAACCAAGACTTTCTAAATCAGAGATTTTTCAAAGGGATGAAGAACTTTATTCTGCATTCTTAGATTTTTATACTTTATGGGAAGTAAGTAATGCTATAGAAGATAAAAATTTAAGAAGCTCTTTATTAGATATTTTAGAATCTACCTTAGGAGAGATAAAGCTTCCCACATCTTTTGAAATTTTTAGTTCTCGAGTAAAAGAAACCTATATAACATCAAAGGAATTAAAAAATTTATGGAAAATGCCGGATTTAAGAGGAATAAAAACCCCACTTCCTCAGGATATAAAAAGGGATATATTGGAAAAAGCAAGAGATTTAAGAGAAAAACTAAATGAGTTAAGGAAAAGATATCCTTCTTTAGGAAAAGCTTATGCTATTGGGCATTCTCATTTAGATTATGCATGGCTTTGGCCAAGAAAAGAGACTATAAGAAAGGCTCAGAGAACCTTCTCCACTATGTTGAGACTTATGGATGAATTTAAAGATTTTAAGTTTCTACATAGTACAGCTCAAATATATAAAGATATAAAGGAGAGTAATTCGTATTTATATGAGGAAATAAAAAAGAAAGTAGAAGATGGAAAGTGGATACCTGAGGGGGGTATGTGGGTAGAAAGTGATTGTAATTTAGCTTCCGGAGAATCCTTAGTAAGACAAATTCTTTATGCTCAAAAATTTTTTGAAAGGGAATTTGGTAAAAAATGTAAAATTGCATGGCTTCCTGACACTTTTGGATTTAATGCCAATCTTCCTCAGATTCTAAAAAAGGCAGGTATAGAGTATTTTGCTACTACAAAACTGACCTGGAATGAAACAAACAGATTCCCCTATGATTTATTCCTCTGGAAGGGTATTGATGGAACAAAAATTGTATCTCATATATTTTGTAAAAAAAGTGGCTATAATGCAGAAATGCTCCCAAAGGAATTATTAGATAATTGGAAAGATTATGACCAAAAGAATATTTATCCTGCTATGATTTACAGTTTTGGATATGGAGATGGAGGGGGTGGTCCCACAAGGGAAATGTTAGAAAGATGGAATAAATTAAGGAACTTTCCAGGGCTTCCTGAAGTTATAATTGAATCTCCATTAAAGTTCTTTGAAGAAATTCCAGAAAGTTTACCCACCTATTTTGGAGATCTATATTTAGAACTTCACAGAGGAACATATACAACTCAAGGGAGAATAAAAAGATTAAATAGAAAAGCTGAAAATCATTTATTCATTCTGGAATCTTTAAATACGATTTCATACTTAAAAACGGGAAAATATAGTGAGGAACTTCCAAAGCTTTGGGAAAAATTATTAAGAAATCAATTTCATGATATACTTCCCGGATCTTCCATTAGAGAAGTTTATGAGGATACAGAGAAGGAGCTTAGTGAAATTTTAGATGAAAAGCCTGATATCAATTGGATTTTGGGAGACAAAAAGTGTGTCTTTGTTTTTAATCCTACGTCATTTCCTCAACCCTTAAAGATAGAATTAGCTTTATCCCCAAATGAAGCTTTATATACTTCTTCGGGAGAAATTTTGCCTTATCAAGAAGGCGAAAAAACTCTAATTTATGATCCTTCTTTTCTCATCCCTCCTTTGACTTATATAACTTTACCTGTTAAGGAGAGAAAGGAGAAGAGTTTTGAAAGTGATATTAAGATTAGAGATAATGTTGTGGAAAATAAATTCTTCATTTTAAGAATAAATGAAGATGGAACCATGCAAATTTATGATAAAGAGAGAAAAAGAGAAGTATTTAGAGAAAGAGGTAATCAACTTTGGGCCTTTTATGACAGACCAAGGAACTGGGAAGCATGGGATATTTCATTAAATTATGAAAAATTTGGGATGGAAATAAAGGAGATAGAAAGTATAAAATTTTTGGAAAGGGGTCCTTTAAGGGTAAAAATTGAAATAATAAAAAAATTTGGAGAGTCAAAAATAAAACAAATTTATTATATTTACTCACACTCTCCAAGAATAGATGTGGAAAATGAAATTGTTTGGAAAGAAAAAAGAATTCTTTTAAAAGCATTTTTCCCATTAAATATAAATTCTCCTCTCGCTTTTTATGAAATTCCTTATGGAATTTATTTTAAAACAACTCATGAAAATACCAGCTGGGATAAAGCTAAATTTGAATTCCCTGTCCAAAGATTCATTAATCTTTCTCAAGGAGATTTTGGAGTAAGTATTTTGAACAATGGCAAATATGGTCACAGTATAAAGGAAAATATGATAGGAATAACCTTATTAAGATCACCAGCGTTACCAGATTTTTATGCGGATTTAGGTAAGCATGAATTTGTCTATTCCATATTGGTTCATGGTGAGGATTGGAAATATGTAACTATAAGAGAAGCAGAAGAATTAAATAAACCTTTATTTGTAAAAGAAATAATAAAGGGAGAAATATTAGAAGAATCAATTATAAAATGGGATTCAGAGAATATATTAATTGGAGCTCTAAAAAAGGGTGAAGATGAAAAAAGTATAATTTTAAGATTTGCAGATTATTTTGGATGGGAAAGGGAGATAAAATTTAACTTTAATTTTCCTATAAAAGAAGTATACGAAACAAATCTTTTAGAAGAAAACATTTCAAAATTAGAGGTAAAGGAAAAAGGAGTAAAAATTAAAGTAAAACCTTACGAGTTGAAGACCTTAAAAATAATTTTATAATGGGAAGGGGAAAACCCCCTTCCTTAATTAGATCTCTATAGGAACTCCTTTTTCAGAAGATTCATATATAGCCATAAGCATTTTCATTACCATTAACCCTTGTTCTCCTGTTATAATAGGTTCTCTATTTTCCTTAATACACTCAATAAAATGCTCTATTTCACCCTCTCCCCATTCAAAGGATCTTTCAAGAATTTCGATATTTGAGGATAGATTTTCAAGATCTTTAAAAATTTTAGGGGGATTTAACTGTGCACCTCCCAAAGTTCCTAAAATAAGATAATTTCCTTCATCTTTTTCAATATGAGATGCCCAGCTGGTTTCTATTGTTAAAGTAGAGCCATTTTCAAACTTTATAAGCCCCACTGCAAAATCTTCTACATCAAAAATTGGCTTTCCTTTAGCTCCTTTGTTCCATCCTCCCTCTCCTAAACCCCTTGGGCCAAAATTTGCATAAACATTCCCAAGAACATAATTAGGTTTTGGCATACCCATAAGCCACCAAACAAGATCCAATATATGCACTCCAATATCTAAAAGGCATCCTCCTCCTGACATTTCTTTTGTAGTAAACCACGTGCCAATTCCTGGAATTCCTTTTCTTCTTAAATAACTTCCCCGAGCATAATAGATCTTGCCAAGTTCTCCCTTTTCTATCAACTTTTTTAACATTGAATTAAAAGGTCTAAATCTTTGATTTTGTCCTATCATAAGAATTTTTCCAGATTTTTTACTTGCTTCCACCATTTCCTCTGCTTCTTTCACAGAAGTTGCCATAGGCTTTTCACATAATACATGAATTCCCCTATTTAAGGCAGAAATACTAACAGGTGCATGAAGGAAGTTTGGAGTACATACACTTATTGCAGTAAGATCTTCTTTTTCAAACATTTCTTCGAAATTATGATAGATCCTTGGAATGTTAAAATCCTTGGCTAAAATTTTTGCTCTTTCCTCATCACTATCTGTGATAGCTACAACTTCTACTTCTGGGATTTTTTTGTATCCAGGAATATGAAGATATCTTGCAATTCCACCAGCACCCACAATACCTATTTTGATCATATAAACCTCCCAAGTTTATTTTAAGAGATATTTTAAAACCAAAAAGGATTATATAAAATAAAAAAGCCCTAAGTCAAAAGACTTAGGGCTTTTCATATAAAAGTGGATTTTTTTTAATTTTTAAAATCTTCGAAAACCACTTCTTGTAGGTCGATCTTTTTTAGGTTTTGCTTCTGAGACTACAATTTTTCTTCCATCAAGCTCGGTTCCATTAAAGGTATTAATAAGTTTTTGGGCTGTCTCTTCAGATGTTTCTACGAAAGCAAAACCCTTTGATCGTCCTGTGTTTCGGTCTGTTATTAACCTTACGCTCTCAACTGTTCCCTCCTTGCTAAATAATTTTTGCAGATCCTCTTCGGTGGTCTGCCATGAAAGATTCCCTACATATAGTGTCTTAGACAATTTCTTATACCTCCGACTTTTAAATTTTTCTTAGAAACCTAAGACTTTTTAGTCTATCATAAAAATTTTATTTGTCAAAATTTTTTGTTTTTAATCTCTTCTTTTAAAATTCCTAGGAAAATGATATAAAGAGTTTAAAAGAAGAAAAAGAATAAGAGGTGATTAAATGGTTAAAGTGGGTGTATTAATAGGAATAAAATCTTCTGAAAGTGAGATAGCAAAAAAGACTGCTTTTAATGTTTCTTCAGCACTGAGATTGAAGGGTTATGAGGTTGTAGAAATTCCTATTGACGAAAATCTAGTAGAAAATTTAAAAAGAGAAAAAATTAATATAGCCTTTATTTCAGCCCATGGGATTTTTGGGGAGGATGGAACTGTTCAAGGACTTTTAGAGTTACTAGGAATCCCATATATAGGCTCTCGAGTATTGGCAAGTGCCTTAGCCTTAAATAAAATTATGGCAAAAAAGATATTTACTTATGAAGGGATACCTACTCCAAGATGGATAACTTTAAATAAAAAGGATATGGAAGAAAAAGATATAAACGAAATTCTGAAAATTTTAGAATCTTTTAAATTTCCATTAGCAGTAAAACCAAGTTCCCAAGGATCTACAATAGGCTTTTCTCAGGTTCAAAGTAAAAATAATATTTTAAGCTCTTTAGAGAATGCCTTTAAATATGATTATGAAGTGATAATAGAGGAATTTATAAAAGGAAAAGAAATAACTGCAAGTATATTTGAATATGAGGAAATAATATGTTTTCCATTAATTGAAATAATATCAAAATCTAAATCAGGAATCTACGATTACCATGCTAAATATACTCCTGGAATGAGTGACCATATCATTCCTGCTCGTCTATCGCCTGAAACCTATAAAAGGGCACAGGAGTTGGGAATAAGAGCTCATAAAGCCTTAGGATGTAGACATTTTTCTCGTGTTGATATGATAGTAGAAGATGAAACAGAGAAAATATATGTTTTAGAAGTAAATACTATTCCTGGTATGACATCTACAAGTCTCTATCCTGAGGCGTGTAAGGCTTATGGAATAGATTTTCCAGAACTGCTTCATCTATTAATAGAGAAAGTATTAAGGGAAGGATAATTTTTAGAGATTTTTGAAATACTTTAATAGGCTATTTCCTCTTGTCATATAAGATAAAATATTTTATAATTATTACAAAAAGATGGGCCCGTAGCTCAACGGCAGAGCAGCCGGCTCATAACCGGTTGGTTCTAGGTTCGAATCCTGGCGGGCCCACCATTTTTTATTTAGAAAATATAAAGGGCGGATGGCTCAGTGGTTAGAGTGCCTGCTTCACACGCAGGAGGTCGCAGGTTCAAATCCTGCTCCGCCCACCAAGATGATGGAAAGTCAGATTAGTAATTGGTTTTTCTTGTTAGAGCCCCATTTCTTCTTGCAATTTTTTCAGAGATTAAAAAAGTTGCTATTCCTATTGTTATAGTCAATAAGCTTGTTAGAAGACTATAATAAACTAATCTTTCCGAAGAAATCTCTTTTATAAAGAAAGAGGAAAGTCCTAAAGATCTTCTTCCTCCTTCTATAAGATATAAAAAGGGATTAATAAAGGCAATTTTCTGTAAAAAGGTGGGAAGAAGTTGAGGGGTAAAGGAAACACCTGATATTAATTGAAGAGCAGAGATTGTTCCCTCAATAAGATAACCTGCCCCCTCTCCCATAAATAGGGAAAAAGAGGCAAGAATCAATCCAAAACCTATTCCTGTTAAAAGAAAAAGTAGAACATAATAAAAAAAGGAAGGCTTTATAGAATAATTTGCACCTAATAAAAAAGCAAGAAAAAGTATAAAGAATGAGGTAAAAATTCCCGTTACTCCGACCCCAAGGGATCTTCCTATGATCTTTTCCAAAAAACTTCCTGGAGAAATATATATAGGAATTAATGTTTCATAAAAATTTCTATCATCAAATATAGTCCAGACCATTCCTGTACTTGTTCCTGAAAGAATTTGAAATAGTGCATTTCCAGCTAAAATCCAGAAAAAGAGATTCATTGCCTTATTGCCTTGGGCAAAATAAATCACCATATAAAAAATTGCAACTCCAAAAATTGGCCTTATTAATAGATACCCAAAAAAAATCCACCATTGTGCCCATTCACTCCATATTTTCCAACCAAGGACAAAGGAATAATAAAGTCTTTTTATTATTGCCATCTTGTTATTAATCTTCCTTCTCTTCGAGCAATTTTTTCAATTTTTTTTACTAAAATAAAGGACATGTAAATATAAATTATAGATAGAATACAAAGAATAGTTATCTCTATCTCAAATGATAGAAAGGCAAAAGGCTTACTTTCTGGTATCAAGCTTTGTCTAAGAGAATCTAATCCCAAAGATGCAGGAATTAAAGAAGCAAGAGAAGCTACCCAAAATCCTAAGGTTTTTATGGGAAAGAAAAATCCTGAAAAAAGATAAATAGGCTCTTGAAGAAGATTAGAAAGATGCCAAGCCTCTCTTCCTGATAAAAGAAAAATACTACTTAACATCATTCCAAGCCCGTAAAGAGATATAAGAGTAAGTAAAAAGGCTAAAATTGCTTGAGGAAGTCCCTGCCAGTATATAGGAATTTTGAAAAAAATTATTCCTAAAAGAATGATAGATAAAGCTCTGACAGAAGTTGCATAAATTCCACCAACTGCCATCCCAATAAGAATACTATTTATAGAACATGGAGCAATAAAAAATAATGGAAGATTTCCTGTCATTCTCTCCCAATATAATTGAGAGGCCATAGACCACAATATATTCAGCCAATAAGATATCATGGATCCTCCTAAGATCACAAAGGTATAGGTAATAGGAGGCATTTTTAGTGATTTATATATAAATATAAAAGTAGAAACTCCTAAAAGTGGCAGTAATACATCAAATGGAATCCAATAAAGATCTCTTTTTAGTCCAATAAACCTTACTTGAGCCCTTCCAAGGCATGCTCTAATATTAAGTATTAAATTTTTAATCATCCTCTATTGATCTACCTACTATATTAATAAAGGCATCTTCTAAAGATGTTTCTTTTTTTCTAAGATAAATTATATTTGATCCAAGTTCAGAAATCTTATTAATAACATTACTTATTAAACTCTCATTTTCTAAAGATATTTTAAAAGAGACCTTTCCATCTAAATATTTATCTTGAATAATGGACACGCCTCTTATATTTTTTAAAAACTCTAAAGAAAGAGGAGTTGTTTCAATTTCATAAAGAATTTCTTTACTCCCCATAGCTTTTAATCGGGAAGGAGTATCCAAAGCAAGGATTCTTCCTGAATCTATTATGGCAATAAGATTACATAACTCCTCTGCTTCTGCTAAATAGTGGGTTGTAAGAATAATACTCTTTCCTGTCTCTTCTATCCATTTTTTTATAAATTGCCTTATAAATCTTGAGGATTCTACATCTAATCCTACAGTTGGTTCGTCTAAAAAGAGAATTTCTGGATCATTTAATAATCCTCTAATAAGTTGCATTCTTTGTTTTTCTCCTGTGGAAAGAGTATTTACTAAATTATATGCCCTTTCTTCTAAGCCAAATTCCTTAATATATTTATTGATCTTTTCTTTTGCTAATTTTCTTGGAATTCCATATAATTGAGAAAAGAAAAACAAATTTTCCTTTATATTTAATACTCCATATCCTGGATTTTCTCCTCCAGATACAAGATTTATATATGGTCTTATTTTGTAGTATTCATTTTCTACATTATATCCTAAAACATAAGCAGAACCAGATGTAGGCAATAATAGGGTTGTAAGAATTCTAATTAAGGTGGTTTTCCCCGCGCCGTTTCTTCCTAAAATACCAAATATTTGTCCTCCTTGAATTTGTAGAGAAACATTCTTTAGAGCCTCTATTCTTTTTTTAGTTTTTTTGTTTATAAAGATTCTACTAAGATTAATAGTTTCAATAACTAACATAACTTTCAAGTATATCACATATATAAAGCTGTTGCCAACTATTACCTATAATGATATAATCTTCTTCGAGGGAGAGGTGGCCGAGTCGGCTTAAGGCAGCCGCCTGCTAAGCGGTTGTACGGGCAAAAACCCGTACCGTGGGTTCGAATCCCACCCTCTCCGCCAATTTTCTTATGGGTTCCTTAGAAAATTTTAGTTATTAGATCCCTATATATTTGAAATCTTTCTTGATAAGATTGGGATCTTGAAGAAGGATATATTTCTTTAAATTCATTATTCAAAAAATTCTTCTGAATTTCATAGGGGTATATATTTTTTGCTACCAAATACGCAGAACCTTTGCTTGTTAATTCTCTCTCTTTTGAAATTGATAAGGGTATATTTAAAATATCACTTTTTAATTCCAACAAATTTTTATATCTTGTCATGCCTCCACTTACAATAATCCTTTCAATAGAAAAACCCAAATTCTTGAATTCTTCGATAATAACCTTGGTTTCATAAAACATTCCTTCCCAAATAGCTTTTTTTAGATCTAAAATACTAGTATTTATGTCTATTCCATAGAATATTCCTTTTACATTGGGGTTAGGAGAAGGTATATTTCTTCCTAAGATATAGGGAAAAAAATAAATATTTGTGGGCTCATTAAAACTCTTAGGAATACACCATTTTAATTTTTCCTTTATCCATTTTCTTACACCTCCAGAGAAATATATCCCTGCAATTATATAGTATTTTTCTTCAAAAAAATATCCTATAGAAAAACCCTTTCTCCCGATTTCTCTATCTAATAAAGGATAAGAAGTGGATAAAAGAAAAGCCTCGGCAGTTCCCCAGGAATCTAAAAGAATCCTATCAGATAAAGATAAAGAAAGGCTTCCTATAGGATGATCATGCCCTCCTAAAATTATAGGAATTTGTGGAAGAGAATATTTTTCTTGCCAATATGGCAATAAATCTCCTATTATACTACCTGCAGAATTAATCTTAGGAAGAAGAGAGATTTCTAAATCACATAAATCAAGAATCTCTTCTGCCCAATTTCTCTTTTTTATATCGAATAAAAGCATTCTGTTAGCAAGGGTATAATCTGTTATAATTTTCCCTGTTAGTAGATAGTTTAAATAATCGACCGCATTTAACCATTTATATCTTTTTTTCCAGAGGTCCTTTAGATTTTCTCTAACCCATAGAATTTTTGCTAAAGAGTATTTTGGAGAAATTTTTAGCCCTGTTATTTCAAACACCCTATCTTTACCTATTTCCTCCAAAATTTTTATTTCTTTTTCTCCTCGAGTATCCAACCATGAGAATATATTTGTTAAGGGTTTTCCTGTGGAATCAATTAAAAGACCTGCTTCTCCCATTCCTGAAATGGATATTCCTATAACTTTTTTCCCCATTTTCCCTAAAACTTCAAAGGTATTCTCTAAATAATTTTTAAGTAAAAAGGGAGAAATAGAATAATCTTTATCTAAAGGGGTTGGAAGGAATTTTTTAAAAATAATTTTCCCCTCTTTATTCCAAAGAAAAACTTTGAAATTTGTTGTTCCTAAATCTATAGTTAAGATATACATAGCTATTAAATTATACAATAAGATTCTTTTATTTTAATTGTGCCTTAAAACTCGGCACTTGGTATGGACATAGGTACCACCCTTAAGAAATAAAGATAAGTTCTTAGTGACTAAGCCATAATAGGTAAGGAGATCCTCCATAAGTATAACAGGAAAATCATTCTAAGGCTTGGTTTTGGTAAAATTCCATGTATCTTGCCATCTTTGTGCTTTCTCTAAAAAAACCTCTTTTCTTTCTATCTTTTTATTCTTATCTTTTTCTATTTCTCTATAAAATCTATCTTCTTTATTATACTGGTACCTATCTACTTTTGCCTTTAAACTCAAAATTGACATAGCAAATTTTTCTTCTTATACTATTACTGTCTCGTATAATCCCAAGGATAAGGCTTGGGAGTTTCTACCAGGCAACCGTAAATTGCCTGACTACGAGCGGAAGAGTCCCTTAGGGCTCTAAATAGAGTCCAAGCGGGACTGGCAAGACATAGAAAGTCTTGCTACACCGAAGGGATAAAAACCCAGGCGGGTAGGTTCCCTCGTATGATCCTACCTTCCTGGGTTTTAAAATTTATAAGGAGTGAAAAATGTTAGATAGATATTGTAGAAGAGAATTAAAAGAAATTTGGTCTGATGAAAATAGATATAATTTGTGGTTAAAAGTAGAATTAGCATTTTTGAAAGCTAGATCCTTTTATGGTGAGATTCCACTGGAGATTGTAGATGAGATAGAAAAAAAAGCGAAATTTTCTATAGAAGAAATAAGAAGAATAGAAAAAGAAACGAATCATGAGATGATAGCTTTTTTGAGTAATGTATCTCAAAATATAGGAAAAGGTTCTGAATATATTCATCAAGGATTAACCTCTTCTGATGTTATGGATACTGCTTTTTCTTTACAGATTCTTTCAGCCTTGAATTATATTGAACAGGATCTTTTAATGCTCTTAGAAGTCCTAAGAGAAAAAGCATTGGAATATAAGTATCTTCCTATGATGGGAAGAACTCATGGTATGCACGCAGAACCTATAACCTTAGGATTTAAATTTTTAGGTTGGTGGTCTGAACTAAGAAGGGATCTGGAAAGGCTTCAGAGGGCAAAGGAGAATATAAAATTTGGAAAATTTTCAGGAGTTGTGGGAACCTTAGCTCATATAGATCCAAAAGTAGAGGAGAAAGCCTGTGAAATATTAGGCCTTAATCCAGAACCTGTGGCAACTCAAATTATTCCACGAGATAGACATGCAGAAGTTATGTATAGCTTATCTATAATTGCCACCTCCTTAGAGAGGATTGCTCAAGAAATAAGAGATTTACAAAGAACAGAAGTTGGAGAATTAGAAGAACCCTTCAGAGAAAAACAGAAAGGCTCTTCTGCTATGCCTCATAAGAGAAATCCAATTTTATCAGAAAGAATATGTGGTTTGGCAAGAGTAATAAGAAGTTATTTAATAACAGCATTGGAAAATATTCCCCTTTGGCATGAAAGAGATATCAGCCATTCTTCTGCAGAAAGGATTATTTTCCCAGATGCTACTTCTCTATTAGATTATCTACTAAATCTTTTAGCAGATATTATAAAAAATCTAAAGATTAATAAGGAGAAGATTTTAAAGAATTTAGAGATAAATCAAGGTGTATTTTATTCTCAAAATCTTCTTATTGCATTAACTGAGAAAGGAGTTTTAAGAGATATTGCATATTCTTGGATTCAAGAAGATTCATTTAAATCTATAAATGAGAATATATCTTTTAAAGAAGTGATATTGAAAGATGAAAGAATTAAAGAGAAATTATCTCAAGAGGAAATTGAGGGGTGTTTTTCTCTAGAGTTTTTCTTAAAGAATATAGATAAGATCTACGAAAGAGTAGGAATATAGAAGATGGGAGGAAATTATCAGTGAGTAAATGGTGGGTTAAGTTAGAGATATTCTTGAAAGATGGAATTCTTGATCCCCAGGGAAAAGCTATTAATTCTGCTCTCCATTCTCTAGGATTTGAAGAAGTAGAAGAAGTTCGTATGGGGAAAATTTTGAGATTAAAAATTGAAGGGGAAACAGAAGAAGATATTAGAGATAAAGTGAGAAAAATGAGTGAAATATTTTTAGCAAATCCTGTCACTGAAAATTTTGAAATAAGGGTAGAGAAAATATGCGAATAGGTATTGTTGTTTTTCCGGGAACAAATTGTGATTATGATACCTTTTGGGCATTGAAATTAGTAGGGTTAGATCCAGTTTTTCTGTGGCATAAAGATACTAATCTTATAAATGTTTCTGCAGTAATTCTTCCTGGTGGATTTTCCTACGGAGATTATCTTAGAGCAGGTGCTATTGCAAGATTTTCCCCTTTAATTGATAAGATCTTTGACTTTGCTGAAAAAGGTGGCTTAGTGTTGGGGATTTGTAATGGTTTTCAGATATTATTGGAGATGGGACTTCTTCCAGGAGCCATGCTTCCCAATAATACAAATACATTTATTTGTAAGCAGGTCTATTTAAAAGTGGAGAATAATGATACACCCTTTTTAAGAAAATATTCTATAGGGGAAATATTGAAGATGCCCATTGCTCATAAAGAAGGAAGATATTATGTTTCAGATTCAGAGCTTGTTAAATTAGAGAATAAAAAACAGGTGGTTTTAAGATATGTAGGGCCAAACGGAGAGATAGATTCAAAATTTAATCCCAATGGCTCGGTAAACAATATTGCAGGAGTAGTAAATGAGAAAAGAAATGTTATGGGATTAATGCCTCATCCCGAAAGAGCGGTAGAGAAGCTATTAGGAAGTGATTCGGGAATAAGATTATTCTTATCCTTTTTGAATTAGGGGGTATATAAATGGGAATATATGGCTTAAAAGATGAAGAAATTAATCACGTAAGAAGATTGTTAGAAAGAGAACCTAATGACGTAGAATGGTCAGTAATTTCAGTGATTTGGTCAGAACATTGTAGTTATAAGCATTCAAGAAAATATTTAAAAAATTTTTTGACAAAAGCTAAATGGGTAGAACAAGGACCAGGAGAAAATGCAGGGGTAATAGAATTAGGAAATGGATATAAATTGGTCTTTAAAGTAGAAAGTCATAATCATCCTTCTGCTGTTGAGCCCTTTCAAGGATCAGCAACAGGAGTGGGAGGTATTGTCAGAGATATATTAGCCTTAGGAGCACGACCCATTGCATTATTAGATTCATTAAGATTTGGTCCTCAAGATAATTTAAAAAATAGATATCTATTTAATGGAGTTGTATCTGGAATAAGTTTTTATGGTAACTGTATAGGAGTTCCTGTAGTTGGTGGAGAAATCATCTTTGAAGACTGTTATAGTTCTAACCCATTAGTAAATGTAATGTGTGTAGGAATAGTTCCTCCTGGAGGAAAAATATATAAGGGTAGAGCAGAAGGAAAAGGGAACTTAATATTGTTAGTAGGAGCAAGAACAGGTAGAGATGGGATTCATGGAGCAAGTTTTGCTTCGGAAAAGTTGGAAGAAGATATCCATTCCCAAAGACCATCAGTCCAAGTGGGAGATCCCTTTATGGGAAAACTTCTTATTGAAGCATGTTTAGAAGCAGGATCCTTAGAAGGAGTTATTGGAATTCAAGATTTAGGGGCAGCAGGGCTTGTGAGTGCTTTATCAGAATCTGCAAGTAGAGGGGGTTCAGGAGTAGTAGTTTATTTAGATAAAGTTCCCCAAAGAGAAGAAAATATGACTTCTGAAGAGATTTTAATCTCTGAATCTCAAGAAAGAATGATTCTCATAGTAGAACCAGAGAAGATAGATAGAATAAAAAATGTTTTTAAAAAATGGGATTTAGAAGCAGAAGTTATTGGAGAGGTTATAGATGAAGAAAAATTCATTGCCTATTTTAAGGGAGAGAAAGTTGTTGATTTACCTATAAAATTATTAACAAAAGACTCTTTAGAATTTGACCCTCCATTTAAAATTCGAGAAAGGATTCCAATGCCTATTCTTTCAAAGAATGAAGAGAAAATAGAAGGATTTATCAAAAAATTAATAGAGGATATAAAAATTAAAGAATATATTTATCAGCAATATGATTATTCAGTTCAAACTAACACTGTTCTTCCTCCAGGAAGAGGAGATTCTGCAGTTTTAAGGATTAAAGATACAAAAATGGCTATAGCTCTCACTATTGATGGAAATGGAAGATATTGCTTTTTGGATCCTAAAATGGGAGCTATGAATGCAGTTTCTGAAGCATGTAGAAATATCTTATGTGTTGGGGGAAGGCCTTTAGCAATAACTGATGGTCTTAACTTTGGAGATCCTGATGAACCTGAAGTCTTCTATCAATTTCGAGAGGTAGTCTCTGGAATTAATATTTCCTCAAGAGTTTTAGAGATTCCAGTAGTTAGTGGAAATGTAAGTTTTTATAACGGACAAGGCGATAATAGGATATTTCCTACCCCAATTATTGGAATGGTGGGAATATTAGAAAACATAGATTATTTAATTACTCCTGATTTTAAGGAAGAAGAGAATTTAATCTATCTTTTAGGAGATTTAGATTGGTTATCTATAGAAGGAAGCGAGTATATTAAATATTCCTACAATATTATTGCAGGTAATCCTCCTTATGTAAATCTTCTCTGGGAAAAAAGGCTCAAAAGTTTTATGGAGGACATAAGAAAGGAGAAAATTATTTTGTCTGCCCATGATATAAGTGATGGTGGACTTTTGAATTCACTTTTGGAAATGAGTTTTTGGGGAGAAAAGGGAATAGATATTACTCTTCCAGAAGTAGAAGACTATGAAAGACTTCTTTTTGGAGAAGGCTCAGGTTTGATAATTGTTGAGATTTCTGAGAAGAATAAAGAGTATTTTGTCAAAAAAGTTGAGGAATATAAATTGAAGGCCTTTTTATTAGGAAAAGTTGTAAGAGGGAATTTCAAGATTAAACCTTATATTGATTATCCCCTTAAGAAAATAATAGAAAGAGGGGATTAAAATGAAGGATAAATTAAAAGAAGAATGTGGAATCGTAGGGGTTATAAACTCAACAAAAAATAATTATGCAAGTTTTTTAGTATATCAAGGACTATTCAATTTACAGCATAGGGGGCAGGAAGGTGCTGGAATTGTGAGTTTTAAAGGATCAGAAATCGTTTATCATAAAGATTTTGGTCTGGTAAATAATATATTTAATATGGAAATTTTAAAGAAATTAAAAGGAAGAATTGCACTGGGACATGTTAGATATTCTACATCTGGCAAAGAAAATCCTAACAATATTCAACCCTTAATTGTAAATCTTCCTAAATTTGGGTTTTTAGCTTTAGCCCATAATGGACATATATCTAATGCTAATTCTCTAAGAAGAAAACTTGAAAATGAGGGAGCTATCTTCCAAAGTACTTCAGATAGTGAAATATTTCTTCATCTCATTGCCCGTTCCCCTAAGGATACCTTAGAGGAAAGACTTGAAGATGCCTTAGATAGAATAAATGGGAGCTATTCTTTAATAATTGGAAATAGTAAAGGGCTTTGGGCAATAAGAGATCCTCATGGTTTTAGGCCTCTCTTCATGGCAAAAATTAAAGATGGAACAATAATGTTTGCTTCAGAAACCTGTGCTTTTAAGCATCTTCAGGTAATAGAAATTAGGGAACTGGATAGAGGAGAATTATTATTTGTTGATTTGGAAGGAAATATAAGAGAAAAGGTTTATAAAAAAGAAAAATCGAGGTTTTGTCTCTTTGAATTTATTTATTTTTCAAGACCTGATAGTCTATACAATAACAAGACAGTTTATAATTATAGAAAGGATATGGGAAGAATTTTAGCAAAGGAATCCTATGTTTCTGCTGATTTAATTGTTCCTGTTCCAGATTCGGGAATACCTGCAGCTATTGGATTTAGCGAATATAGCGGAATCCCTTTAGAAATGGCATTGATAAGAAGTCATTATATAGGAAGAACCTTTATTCAACCTCACCAAAAGGAAAGAGAAGGAGCAGTAAGAATGAAACTTCTTTTAATAGGAGATTTAATCAAAAATAAAAGAGTGATAATAGTTGATGATTCGTTAGTTAGAGGTACCACTGCAAAAAGGTTAGCAGAAATGTTTAGAAAAGAGGGAGCTTTAGAGGTTCATCTTAGATTGTCTTCTCCCCCATTGATCGCTCCTTGTCATTATGGTGTAGATATACCAAACTCAAAGGAGTTAGTAAGCTATCACTATACTCCAGAAGAAATAGCAAAACTCTTAGGATTTGATTCTGTAGCTTTTTTAAGTCTTGGAGGATTGGTGAGTATCTTACCAGATAAGGGTTATTGTGGAGAGTGTTTTGGAAAACAAGTGGTGGAGAGAGAAATATGCATAAAAGAATTACGTATAGTTTAGCAGGAGTACACATAAGTAAGGTAGACAAGAGTCTTTCTCTTTTGAGACCCTATTTCGAATCTACTTATACATCTAATATTATTCCCTTTTGGAACGGCTTTTCGTCAATTTTGAAAATTGATTGGAAAAGTTATGAAAATCCTCTTATTCTTTTAACCACAGATGGGGTTGGAACAAAGCTAAAAATTGCCCTTCAAAGGAAAAAATATGAGATTATAGGACAAGATTTAGTCGCTATGAATACAAATGATCTTTTAACTTGTGGGGCAAAACCTCTTGCTTTTTTAGATTATTTTGCTACTGGAAAGTTTGATGAGGAAATTTACCAAAATATTTTAATAAGTATTTCAAAGGCATGTAAATTAGTAGAATGTAGCTTTGTGGGAGGAGAAACTGCAGAATTGCCTGGTATATATAAAGGAAAAGATATAGATCTTGCTGGATTTGCCTTGGGAGTTGTGGAAGAGAAGCACTTACTACCTAAATTAGCTGATATAAATGAAGATTGTGAGTTAATTGGAATATCATCTTCTGGATTACACAGTAATGGATATTCCCTTTTAAGATATATTATGAAAAAGAAAAGAATATCATGGAGAACTAAAATAGAAGAAAATACATTAGAGGAAGAAGTTTTAAAACCAACAAAACTTTATTCCCCACTTATTCTTTCCCTTTTAGAAGAATTTAGAGATTCTATCAAAGGTATAGCTCATATTACTGGAGGAGGAATTCCAGGAAATCTTCCAAGAATTCTTCCTGAAGGATATGGTGCTTTAATTGATGTTTCCTCCTGGGAAATTCCTCCAATTTTTTCATGGATTATTAATAAAGGCAATTTATCTAAAAAGGAAGCTTTTAAGGTTTTTAACATGGGAATTGGCCTTATATTGGTTGTAAAAAGCAAAGGAAAGGAAATCATAAGATATTTAAAAAATAAAGGGGAAGACGCATTTTTAATAGGAAAAGTTGAGAGGGGGAAAGGGGTTAAGATTATTTGAAAAAAAGATTAGGAGTTCTTGTTTCAGGAAGAGGAACAAATCTTCAGGCTCTAATAAATGCAGGAAAAAAGAAGGATTACCCTGCGGAAGTAGTAGTAGTTATTAGTGATAATCCAAATGCTTATGCTATAACTCGTGCTCAAAAAGCTAATATTCCTGTTTATGTTATTCAAAGGGAAGATTATAAAACTAAAAAGGAATATGAGGAAAAAATTAAAGAAGTTCTTATGTCATATAAAGTAGATCTTGTTGTTCTTGCAGGATATATGAGGATTGTAGGTAAAACACTTCTTTCAGCTTTTCCTATGAAAATAATTAACATTCATCCTTCTCTCCTTCCTTCTTTTCCTGGACTTAATGCTCAAAAACAGGCATGGGAGCATGGAGTAAAATTTTCAGGATGTACTGTACATTTTGTAGATGAAGGGGTAGATACAGGACCGATAATTGGACAAAAAGTTGTTCCTGTATATGATCACGATACTCCTGAGTCCTTAGCAGAAAAAATATTGAAAAAAGAACATAAACTTTTAGTGGAGGTTGTAAAAAAATTATTTACTGAGAATTATAGATTAGAAGGAAGAAGGGTGATTTTTCTCAAAGATAAGGAGGATGAGAGAAGATGAGAGTTCTTGTAATAGGTAATGGTGCAAGGGAACATGCCATAGTATGGAAATTGAGCCAAGATAAGAATATTAGTGAGATTTTTGCTATTCCCGGAAATGCAGGTATTGCTCAAATTGCAAAATGTATCGAAGAAAAAATGGATAATATTCAAGGAATTATAGATATTGCCAAGGAGTATAAGATTGACTGGACTATAGTAGGGCCAGAACTTCCTCTTTCTCTTGGTATAGTTGATATTTTTGAGAAAGAGGGATTAAAAATTTGGGGACCAAATAAAGAAGGGGCTAAATTAGAGTATAGTAAAGCCTTTGCTAAGGAGATAATGAAGACCTCAAAAATTCCAACTGCTGAATTCAAAATATTTGATTCTTTTTCTTCAGCTGTAGAATTTGTTAAAAAAACATCTTATCCTTTAGTAATTAAAGCAGATGGACTTTGTGGAGGAAAGGGAGTAAAAATTGCTGAATCCTACGAATCTGCTGTTCAAATTTTACACGAATATATGATTAATAAAATTTTTGGTCCTTCAGGAGAAAAGGTGGTCATTGAGGAATATCTTGAAGGAAAGGAATTTTCACTTATTGCAATAATTAAAAATGGAGATTTTTACTTTTTGCCATCAGCACAGGATTACAAAAGGGTAGGGGAGGGAAATACAGGAGAAAATACAGGAGGAATGGGATCTTTTTCCCCTGTTCCTTGGATTAATGAGGAAATATTAAAAAAATGTGAAAAAAATATATTTCGGCCATTATTAGATGAACTAACTAAAAGAAATATAAACTATCAAGGTTTTTTATATGGTGGTTTAATCTTAGTAAGGAATGAGCCATACGTATTAGAATTTAATGTCCGTTTAGGAGATCCAGAAGCACAAGTAATTTTACCCCTTTTGAATTTTAATTTTACTGATATCCTTTATAGAACTAATTTTCCTTGGCTTTCAGATAAAAAGGCATTATGTGTAGTATTAGCATCTAAAGGCTATCCTGGGAACTATGAGACAGGAAAAGAAATAATATTTAAGAATATAAATTTTCAAAATTTATATATATTTCATGCTGGAACCGTTAAAAGAAATGGGAAAATTCTAACCTCAGGAGGAAGAGTTCTTTCTGTTACTTCATGGGGAGAGAATTTTAAAGAAATTAGGGAAAGAGTATATAATGCTATTGATGAAATATATTTTGAAAATAAATATTATAGAAAGGATATAGGAATAGAACTTATTTAGAATTTAGAGTTAGTGCTAATAATCCTGAAGAGAAAATGAAGAGAGATATAAGGATGAAGCTTAGTAAATAAGTTCCAGAAATATCTTTAGCATACCCTATAATATATGGACCTAATAATGTTCCTAAATTAATTAATGAGCTTAATACAGAATATCCAATTCCAAATCTATTAGTAAATTTTGGTAGTAAATAGAATACAGAGGGGGGAAGTAAAGCAGAAAAGAGGCCTGCTACTATTATAAAAATCAGAGGGATTCTTGAAAAATACATTGAAATAAGAAAGATAGAGAGAAAGAATGCTCCTATAAAAATGAAAAATTGAGGTTTAGAAGTTTTATCTAAAAAGTATCCTATTATTGGAGAAAAGAAAGCTCCTATCATATATAAACTGCTCATTGATGAGGAAAAACTATAGGAAAATCCTTTTGAGATAAAGTAATCTGGAGCAAAGGTTAAAAAGGATAGAGAACCCATGTTAAATAAAAGCCATATAATACCTAAAATCCACACATTTTTAGAAAGATTTTTAATAGAAGAAAGAAAATTTTCTGTATTATCTTTTTTTGTCGTTTCCTCTTTGAAAGTAAAGATAAATAAAATAATAAAGATAAAGGTAAAGATAAATAAGACAATCATTGGTGTTTTCCAAGAATAAATTTTTGTAGTATAACTTAATAGGTTAAAGGAAATTAAAGTCGCAAGAGGCATTGCAGTACTATTTAATCCCATAAATTTTCCAAAATCTTTTCCTTGAAACTTTTCTGCAAGAAGTTTAAGACCCACAACTGCTAAGACTATAGCTCCAATTCCAAGGATTAATCTTGAGACAAGAAGAAGTGTAAAACTTTTTGCTAAGATAAATATAAACTGCCCTATTAAATAAAAAACTAAAGAAATTATTGTAGGAATTTTAATTCCAAAATTATCTAAAATATATCCTCCTAATATACCAAAGATCAAAGGAGGAAGAGAAACAATACCCATTAGTAAACCTGCTTCTCCTCTTTGTATATTCCAATCTTTAATAATATGAGGAATTAGAGGAGGAAGAACCTGCATGTTAAGTGTAAGAACAAGAGATATTAGATATATGATAGAGAAATAATAAACTTTTGTCTTCATTTTTTCTACTATAAGTTTAGCATTGGTTAGTGATTAAAGCAAGAAAAATTTAGGAATATATATTAGTCTTAAAATTACTAAATTAAGGGGTCAGGTCTTGCAATATAACATATTATTTGATGCAAAAAGCTATAATGCAAGACTTGACCCCAATTTTTAATATGTCCATACCTATCTACTATCAGTTCAAGAAAATCATTGACAGGAAGGGGGGTTTGGTATATATTTAGTTTTGAATTTTTTAAGGAAAGGAGATTAAAGAAAAAGAGATGTTGGGACCGCATGTTGTTTTAGACTTCTATGGATGTCCCAAAGAGTTATTAGAAGATATTAATTATATTTACGAAATTTTAGATAAGCTTCCTGAAGGAATAGGTATGCATAAAATTATGCCACCTTATGTAATGAAATATCTTCCAAAGGATGACCCAATGGATTGGGGAATATCTGGGGTTGTTTTAATTGCAGAGAGTCATATAACTATTCATACTTGGCCAGAATTGAAATATGCAAGTATAGATATTTTCTCTTGCAAAGCCTTTGATATTGAAAAAGCAAAGAAATTTTTAGAGGGAAAATTTAAACCAGAGAAAACAGAATGGGAGGTATTGATTAGAGGGAAGGAGTTTCCATCTCACCTTTTAAAAAGAGGAAGAAATGGAACAGATTAAATCAACCCCTTCTTTTGCAGGTTTACCAAATTGTTCCTTTGAAGAGGCAAAGGTAGTTATTGTTCCAATATCATATGAGGTTACCACTTCCTATAGGAAGGGTACAAAAGAAGGTCCTATAGCAGTACTTAATTCCTCATATAATTTGGAACTGTATGATGAGGAATTGGATACAACTCCTGCAGAGATAGGAATCTATACCTATCCTGAGCCTATTCTTCCCATTGGAGATTTAAAACTTCCTTTAAAATATATTAAGGAAATTGCCAATAAAATAATTGAGTCGAAAAAATTTCCCATATTTTTAGGTGGAGAGCATACAATAACCATAGGAATTCTCTCTGCATACATCGAGAAGTTTTATAGTAATATAAGTGTTTTGCATTTAGATGCTCATTGTGACTTAAGAAAGGAATATGAAGGAACATCTTATCATCATGCTTGTGCCTTGAGAATTGCAGGAGAGAAAATTCCGTTAGTTCAAGTTGGAATTAGAAGTCTCTCTAAGGAAGAGAAAGAATTTATAAAGGGAAGGGAAAATATAAAAATATTTTGGAATTGGGTTATTAAAGAGAAGAATAATTGGATTGACGATGTAATCTTATCTTTGAAGGATGAGGTTTACATAACATTAGATTTGGATGTTCTTGATCCTTCAATTATGCCTTCGGTAGGGACACCAGAGCCCGGAGGTTTGGATTGGTGGGATATTTTGAAATTATTAAAGAGGGTTTTTGGAAAAAAGAAGGTTTTGGGAATGGATATTGTTGAGCTTTCTCCCATCCCTGGGTTGGTTTTTCCCGATTATCTAGTCTCAAGATTGATTTATAAAATAATAGGTTATTACAAAGTCTTTCAAACATGAAAATAAAAATAGCCTTAGTTTTTGGAACAAGACCTGAGGCCATTAAGATGGCCCCTGTAGCTTATGCCCTTAAAAACTCACAATGCTTTGATACTCAAATTATCCTAACAGCTCAGCATAGAGAATTATTAGATCAAGTTATGGAATTATTTAATCTTTCTTCAAATTATGATTTAAATATTATGGAAGAAGGGCAATCCTTAACAGATATAACCATAAGGGTATTAACTGGACTTGATAAAATTTGGAAAAAGGACAGGCCCAGTATGGTTTTAGTTCATGGAGATACCACCACAACTTTTTCAGCAAGTTTATCTGCTTTTTATAATAAAATTCCTATTGCCCATGTGGAAGCAGGACTTAGAACATATAATAAATATCAGCCTTATCCTGAAGAGATAAATAGACATCTTACAGGAGTTTTAGCTGATCTTCATTTTGCTCCTACAAGGACGGCAAAAGAAAATTTATTAAAGGAAAACGTCCCTGAAGAGAATATTTTTATAACAGGAAATACAGTAATTGATGCACTTTTATATACTTATAATAATTTAGGGGTTTTTAAACCAAAGGAAATTAATCTTTTAGATGGAAAAATGATTTTAGTTACTGCTCATAGAAGAGAAAATTGGGGAGAACCCTTAAGAAATGTTGCTTTAGCGTTAAAGGAAATTTTAGAAAGATTTTCTGATGTATATATAGTTTTTCCAATGCATCCTAATCCAATTGTAAGAAGAGAATTCTTACCTATTTTGGGTGATAACAAAAGGGCAATTTTGATTTCTCCTGTTGATTATAGAACTATGGTTTATTTAATTGCTAACTCATATATTATTCTTTCTGATTCGGGAGGTATTCAAGAAGAAGCACCCTCTCTTGGAAAACCTGTCTTAGTATTAAGGGAAGTAACAGAAAGGCCAGAAGCAGTAAGAGCAGGAACTGTAAAATTAGTAGGGACGGATAAAGAAAGAATTGTAAAAGAATTATCGGAACTTCTAGAAAATGAAGAATCTTATATAAAAATGTCCTCTGCAATAAACCCTTATGGTGATGGTAAAGCAAGTTTAAGAATCTTAGAAATCTTAAAGTATTATTTTAAAATCTCATCAAATCTTCCTGAAGAGTTTAAAGGTGAATATTCTTTATAACTTAAAGGAGATATTATTAGAAATTCTATTTCCATCAAGATGCATATTCTGTGGGACTTATTTGGAAGGATATATTTGTCCAAAATGTATTAAAAAATTGGATTTTGCAAAGAATTACTGTATTTTTTGTGGAACGCCCCTTACATCTTCAGAAAATATTTGTTATAATTGTAAAAAAGAAGAAAGGATAGTTGATGGATTAGAATTATTAGGATATTATAAAGAAAGTTGGGAAACTCTGGTTTTTAAATTCAAATTTGAAAATAAACCTTATTTAGCAAAAATCCTTGCCCATTTGGGAAAAGAGAAAATTAGAGGTAGAGATTGGAAAATTGATTTTATTACTTATGTTCCTATGGTGCGAGAAAGGGAGTTAAAAAGGGGATATAATCAAGCAGAGATTCTCGCTAAATTTTTAGGAAAGGAATTAAATATTGAAATTATAAATGCATTGGTTTTAAAAAGGCCTATCTTAGAGCAAAAAGCCCTTAAATATGAGGAGAGAATTGAAAATGTAAAGAATGCTTATGTGGTAAATCCTAAGGTTGATATTACTGGAAAAAATATTCTATTGGTAGATGACGTCTATACTACTGGAGCAACATTAAAAGAATGTGCTAAAGAGCTTAAAAGGGGAAGAGCTGGAAAAGTTTTTTCTTTTGTAATATGTAAAACTTTGATTTAATAGGGAGGTTTTGTTATGCAAATTAATATAACAGGGAAAAATGTGACTATTTCTCAAACAATGCAAGATTATGTGGAAAAAAAATTATCAAAATTGTCAAGATTTTTTGATCAGATTTCTAATGCAGAGGTAGTATTTAAAGGAGAAGATAGAAAAGATTCTGGAAAAAGCCATATAGTTGAGGTCACTTTAGATGTCAATGGTACTATTATTAAGGCTTCTGAGGAAAATCGAGACTTTAGAACATGTATTGATTTGGTAGTTGATAAATTAGAAAGTCAGTTAAAAAGGTATAAAGAAAAATTAATTGAAAGGAGAAGAAGGGAGCCTAGTATTCGAGAGATTTTATCTTCAGAAGAGGAGCCTAAACCAAAAGTTGTAAAGGTAAAAAGATTTGGACTTAAACCTATGAATATTGAAGAAGCGATTTTACAGATGGAAATGTTAGGACATGACTTTTTCTTATACTTAGATTCTGAAAGCGATAAAATATCTTTATTATATAAAAGAAAAGATGGGAATTATGGTCTAATAATTACTGAGGAGGAATAATGAGTTTTTTCTCAAGAATTTTTGATTCTAATGCCAAGGTTCTAAAAAGATTAGAAGAATATGTAAAAAGAATAAACGCCTTAGAACCAGAAATTTCTAAGCTATCTGATGAGGAATTAAAAAATAAAACAGTAGAATTTAAAAATAGATTAGAGAGAGGAGCAACCCTAAATGATTTATTGATAGAAGCCTTTGCAGTAGTAAGAGAGACTGCAAAGAGAAAGGTAGGGATGAGACCTTTTGACGTTCAATTAATGGGAGGAATTGTTCTTCATCAGGGAAAGATTGCAGAAATGCAAACAGGGGAAGGCAAAACTTTAGTTGCCACGATGCCTGCTTATCTTAATGCTTTAGAAGGAAAGGGAGTTCATATTGTGACTGTAAATGATTATTTGGCAAAAAGGGATAGGTATTGGATGGGACCTATATATGAATCCTTAGGTTTAAGCGTGGGATTATTACAGCATGATACACCTGTTCTTGAAAGGCAAAAAGCATATAATGCAGATATCACTTATGGGACAAATAATGAATTTGGATTTGATTATTTAAGAGATAATATTGCTCTTTCCCCAGATCACTTGGTTCAAAGGCCATTAAATTATGCTATAGTTGATGAGGTAGATAGTATTTTGATTGATGAGGCAAGAACACCTTTAATAATTTCTGGCCCATCTCAGGGCAATAGTCAAATTTATAAACTTGCAATAAGAGCTGCAAGATATCTTGAAAAAGACAAAGATTATTTAGTTGATGAAAAATCAAAAACAGTATCCTTAACTGATGAAGGACTAAGAAAAGCTGAAAAATTTTTGGGAATAAAGGATCTATATGATTTTGAGCATATGAATTTAGCTCATGCTCTTCTTCAATGTTTAAAAGCTCTTAATTTTTTTATGAAAGATAGAGATTATATTGTTAAAGATGGAGAAGTAATAATAGTTGATGAATTTACCGGAAGATTAATGTTTGGAAGAAGATATAGTGATGGTCTTCATCAAGCTATCGAAGCAAAGGAAGGAGTAAGAATTAAAGATGAAAATATTACATTAGCAACAATTTCTATTCAAAACTATTTTAGAATGTACAAGAAACTTGCAGGAATGACAGGAACTGCTGCAACAGAAGAGGAAGAATTTGTAAAAATTTATGGATTAGAAGTTGTGGTTATTCCTCCTAATAGACCTTTAATAAGGACTAATTATCCTGATGTGATATATAAAACTGAAAAAGAAAAATTTGAGGCAGTAGTGAAGGAAATAGAAGAATTATATAAAATTGGAAGACCAGTCCTTGTTGGTACCACATCTATAGAAAAATCAGAAAGATTAAGTCAAATGCTAAAAAGAAGAGGGATTCCCCATCAGGTTTTAAATGCTAAATATCATGAAAAAGAAGCATATATTGTGGCTCAGGCTGGAAGATATAAAGCTGTTACTATTGCAACAAATATGGCAGGAAGAGGAACCGATATACTTCTTGGAGGAAATCCAGAAATGCTTGCAAAACAGGAGGTAGATCCTGAAAAAGATAAAGAGAAATACTTAAAAAAACTTGAGGAATACAAAAAGATATGCGAAGAAGAGAGAAAAAAGGTTGTAGAATTAGGGGGACTTCATGTAATAGGAACAGAAAGACATGAGAGTAGAAGGATTGATAACCAACTAAGAGGAAGAGCAGGAAGACAGGGTGATCCTGGATCCTCTCGTTTTTATTTATCTTTAGAAGATGATCTCCTAAGGCTTTTTGGAGGAGATCAAATTAAGAACATAATGTCAAGATTAGGAATGGAGGATGGACAACCTATAGAATCTAGTCTCCTTACAAGAATTATTGAGAACAGCCAAGCTAAAGTTGAAAAGATGAATTTTGAAATTAGAAAACAGCTTTTGGAATATGATGATGTATTAAATAAACAAAGAGAGATAGTCTATGGGGAAAGAAGAAAAATTTTATTGAATGATAACTTAGATGAACTTGTGAAAAGTATTTTAGACAGAGTAATGGAAAGATTCTTTAATGAATTAAAGCAAGAAGATAAAAATTCGTGGGATAGATTATTTTTAAATCTCTATGGATTTTTGCCAAAGGATTGGAAGGAAATTATTAGTAAAAATGAAGAGGAAGAAATATTCGAAGAATTAAAGAGAAAAATATGGGAAAGATTTGAAGAAAGAAAAAGGGAATTTGGAGAGGATTTATGGTATCAGATCCAAAAATTAGTTTTACTTTATATAATAGATAAACTTTGGATTGAACATTTGAATGATATGGATGCATTAAAAGAAGGAATTGGATTAAGAGCAATAGCTCATCATGATCCTTTAGTAGAATATAAAAAGGAAGCTTATGAGATGTTCCAAAATATGGTATATACTTTTGAATGGGAAAGTATAAGATACTTATTTAATATTCATGTTACTCAAGAAAAGACGCCTAAGTCCACAAGTAGGAGGTATTAGAGATGGTAATGTTTTCAGTAGATTTAGAGAGTATGTATCAAGAGGTAATTAATAAATTTAAACAATTGAGAGGATATCTTTGACATAAATAAAGAAGAAAAAGAATTGAAAATATTAGAAGATAAAATCTCTAAAGAAAACTGGCAAGATCAAGAAAAGATTAGAGATTTAATCACAAAATATAAAAGATTAAAAGATAGATTAGAAAAATGGTATTTTTTGGAAAAAGAAGTAAAGGATCTTTCTGAGTGGAAGGAACTTATAGAAGAGGGAGAGGAATTTAGACAAGAATTTTTTGAGAGATTAAAAAATTTTGAGAAATTGTTAAAGGATTTTGAATTGGATTCTATACTTCAGGGTCCTCACGATAAAGAAAATGCAATTTTAGCTCTTCATGCAGGAACAGGAGGTACTGATGCAAGAGATTGGACTGAGATTCTTTTAAGAATGTATATAAGATGGGCAGAAAAGAAAAACTTTAAAGTAAAAATAATTGATATATCTCATGGGGAGGAGGCAGGAATAAAAAGCGCAACATTGCTAATTGAGGGAGAAAATGCATATGGTTATTTAAAGGGTGAAAAGGGAGTACATAGATTGGTAAGAATTTCTCCTTTTGATGCAAACCATAGAAGACATACTTCTTTTGCTTTAGTAGAAGTAATACCCGAACTTCCAGATAGTAAAATTGAGATTAGACCTGAAGATTTAAAAATAGAAACATTTAGAGCAGGGGGAGCAGGAGGACAGCATGTTAATAAAGTAGAGTCTGCAGTGAGAATTACCCACATTCCAACAGGAATAGTTGTTCAATGCCAAAATGAAAGATCTCAATATGCTAATAAAGAAATAGCGTTAAGGATTTTAAAAGCAAGATTGGAAGAATTAGAGGAAAAAAAGAGAAGGGAACAAATACAAACATTAAAGGGGGAAGTTCAAGAGATAAGTTGGGGAAATCAAATAAGATCATATATATTTCATCCTTATACTTTAGTAAAGGATCATAGAACAGGATTGGAAATTGGTAATATTCAAGGAGTAATTGATGGAGATTTGGATCCATTTATTGAAGCATATCTTTACAAAGAATGGCAAAAATCAAAAAGCTCTCCGAATAAATGAAAAAAAATATCTTACTTTTTGGATATTATGGAGAGGGAAATTTTGGGGATGAATTAATATTAGAAAATCTTAAAAATTACCTTTCAAAAAGATTTAATTTAGGGATTCTTACCTCAAATAAAAATTATTATAAAGATCTAATTTCCTTTCATAAGTTTAATCCCTTTGAGATATTAAAGGGATTAAATTGGGCAGATATTGTAATAGGTGGTGGGGGAGGAATTTTTCAAGATAAGACAAGTTTTAGGTCTTTCCTTTATTATATTTTAATTCTTTGGATTTCCTTTTTAAAAAGGAAAAAGATATATCTTATTGGTCAAAGTTTTTCCCCCTTTAGATATTTTATAAGCAGATTTTTAATAAAATTTTCTCTCCTATTATGTGAAGAGATATATCTAAGAGATAATTTTTCCCTTAACTTTCTAAATAGCATAGGTATACCTAAGGAGAAACTTTCTATAATTCCTGATATAGCGTTTTTGACGGAATTAGTAAGACCTAAGATAGAAAGAGGCTATGTAGGTGTAAATTTTAGATCCTGGAAGGGAATTAATATAAATAGTTTAGAGGATATTTTAGAAAATCTAAAAAAAAACGAAAAGGTAATCTTTTTTTCTTTTCAGGATTCTTCAGATTTGAGACTTTTTAATAATCTCTCCCAAAAGGCAAAAAATGGTATTGAGATTGTATCTTGTTATGATAAGAATTTCATAGAAAAGTTTTGTTCCTGTAAATATTTTGTTGGAATGCGCCTTCACTCCTTAATTTTAGCTTCAATTTTAGGAATTCCTTTTTTAGGTTTATCCTATGATGAGAAAATAGAAGCATATTTAGAGGATTTAGGTTGGAGATTTTATTTGAAAATTGATGAGCTTGATCAATTTTTCCCCCTTTGGGTCCAATTAAAAGAGGAAGAGGGATTAGAGGTATATTTAAAATGTAAAGTAGATGAGAATAGAAATTTAGTGAGGGAAAAATTAGAAAGGATTATATCTGAAATATGAAAACTATTAAAATTTTGGAAATACCTTTTACCTTTTTTGACCATAAAAAGGAATTTGAGGAGAAGATTATTTCTTTTTTAAAAGAAGAAAAATTACATTCAATATTTACACCAAATGCAGAAATTATTTCAATTGCAGAAAGAAATAATAATTTAAAAAAAATATTGATGAATTCTGACCTAAATCTTCCTGATGGAATTGGAGTTATTTTTCTTGCTAAAAAATTAGGGTATAAAAATCTAAAAAAACTTGCAGGTATAGATGCTATGAAGTATATGCTTTCTTTAGCTGTAAAAGAAGACATATCTGTCTATTTCTTGGGTGCAAAAGAGGAGATTCTAAGAGATATGATAAAGAAAATTGAAGAGAATTATAAGGGATTATCAATTGCAGGGTATCACCATGGCTATTTTTTAAAGGATTACGAAGAAAAGATTATAGAGGATATAAATATGTCCGCTGCCAAAGTATTATTTGTTGCCCTCGGAGCTCCAAAACAGGAGTTTTGGATTGAGAAAAATAAAGATAAATTAAAAGTAAGAATAGCAATGGGTGTTGGAGGAAGTTTTGATGTCCTTTCAGAGAGAAAAAAAAGGGCTCCTAAGATTTTTATAAATCTTGGATTGGAGTGGTTATATAGAATTTTTCAAGATCCAATAAGATTAATAAAAAGAGTTCCCAATCTTTTTTATTTTTTATATATTTATATTAGAGGCTGAAATTTATGTTTAAAAAATTCTTAGATTATTTAGGAATATTTTTAGGGGTTCTCTTAGTATCTATTAGTATTGTCATGTTTTTAGCTCCTAATAAATTGGTGGGAGGAGGAGTAAGTGGTATAGCTATTATTCTTTATCATACCTTTAAACTTCCTATTGGAATTGTTATGATTATTCTAAATATACCAATCTTTATTGCAGGTATTAAATTATTAGGATTACATTTTGGAATAAAGACCTTTTTAGGAACTTTATTACTTTCTATTACTATAGATCTTCTTGGATTTTTTCATCTTCCTTCAATAACTAATAATTTTTTAGCTACAGTTTATGGTGGCCTTATTGGAGGTTTTGGTCTGGGAATTGTATTTAAATATGGAGGATCAACAGGTGGAACAGATATTCTCGCTCAAATTCTTTCTCATTATTCTGGTTTAAATTTGGGACAGGCGCTTTTATTTATAGATGGGATAATTGTTATTATTGCAGGTTTTATTTTCAATTTTGAATTGGCTCTTTATGCACTCTTGGTAATTCTTATTCAGGGATATGCTATTGATTTAGTTCAAGAGGGCCTTTCTTACACAAAAGCAGCATTAGTATTTTCAGAAAAACCAAGGGAGCTTGGAGAAAAAATACTCTATGATTTAGGAAGAGGAGTTACTATTTTTTATGGGATGGGCCTTTATACTGGACAGGAAAGAGAAATTTTATATTGTGTCGTAAGTCAGGCGGAAGTTAGTAAGTTAAAAGAGATTATTCATAAGAATGATCCAAAAGCCTTTGTTGTAATCTCACCAGCCCATGAGGTCTTAGGGGAGGGATTTAAGTCTTTCAAAAAATGAAAAAAATTGTTCTTGCATCCAATTCTCCAAGAAGAGAATATCTTTTAAAGTTAATTGGTTTAGATTTTATAGTTTATCCCAGTAATGTAGAAGAAGATGAAGGTGAAGTTATTAAATCTCCAAAGGAGATTGTCCTAAAAAATGCATTAAATAAAGCAAGGGCTGTTTCTCGTTATTTTCCTTATGCTATCATTATCGGTGCTGATACCATTGTGGTTTTAAATGGCAAAATATTGGGAAAACCAAAGGATAAGAAATCTGCAATTGAAATGTTAAGCAAATTAAGGGGAAAGACTCATCAGGTTTTTACAGGAATAGTTGTTTGGGAGACACCGGAAGATAGATATTATACGAGGGTTGTTAAAAGCTTAGTGAAAATGAGGGATTATTCTATGGAAGAGATTATAAATTATGTAGAAACAGGAGAACCTATGGATAAAGCAGGAGCCTATGGAATTCAGGGAAAAGGAGCAGTTTTAATTGAAAAAATAGAAGGTGATTACTATAATATAGTTGGATTACCTTTAGCCCCTTTATATTTACTTTTGAAGAAGTTAGGGGTTAAAATCTTTTAAAATATACGAAAAGGAGAAGGAGGATTTATGGTTTTTAATTTTTTAACAAATATATTCTCAAAGGACTTAGGAATTGATCTTGGGACTGCAAATACAGTGGTTTATGTTAGAGGAAAGGGAATTGTTCTATTTGAACCCTCTATGGTTGCTATTAGGAGGGAAGATAAAAAGGTTATTGCAGTTGGTAACGAAGCAAAAAAGATGTTGGGAAGAACCCCCGAGGAAATTATTACCTTAAGACCCCTAAAGGATGGGGTGATTGCAGATTTTGAATCTGCGGAGAAGATGCTTAGATACTTTATTGAAAAGGTACATAATAGAAGGGATTTATTTGTGAGTCCTCGTATTGTTATAGGTATTCCTTCTGGAACCACTTCTGTAGAAAGAAAAGCGGTAGTTGATACCGCATATCAAGCAGGGGTAAGGGATGTTCTTTTAGTTACAGAACCTATGGCTGCAGCAATTGGAGCAAATATTCCTGTGTGGGAACCCTCAGGAAATATTATTGTGGATATTGGAGGAGGAACTACTGAAATTGCAGTTATTTCTCTTGGGGGAATTGTAGTAAGCAGTTCTATAAAAATTGCAGGAGATGAGATGGATGAAGCGATTATGCATTTTATAAGGAAAAAATATAGTCTTTATATTGGGGAAAGGACTGCCGAAGAGATAAAAATAAAATTAGGAAATGTCTATTTTGGAGATGAAAATAAAGAATATATGGAAGTAAAAGGAAGGGATCTTATTACTGGTGTTCCAAGAAGTATAGAAATTTCTTCTACAGAAATAAGAGATGCATTAAGAGAAGTTGTAAATATAATCGTCAATACTATAAGAGATACATTGGAAAAGACTCCGCCTGAACTTGCTGCAGATATTATAGACAAAGGGATAGTTCTCACAGGTGGTGGAGCTCTACTTAGAGGTTTAGATGAATATATTTCTGAAGAATTAGGTGTTTATACCTTTGTTTCAGAGGAACCCCTATATTGTGTGGTAAAGGGGACAGGCAAAATTATAGAAGAGTATGAAAAATATAAGCAAATTCTTCCAAAGTTGAGCAGTAATTACTAATGAATAAGAGAAGAAGACTTAAGTTACGAATTTTGGCTTTAATTTTCTTAATAATATTTATCGCTTGGGAAGAAAAATCTATTCAGGAAAAAGTAGCTTATATTCAAGATTACTTTTTTCGATTTTTAAGAAGTATTAAAGAATTTAGAAAAAATTTATATGATTTTTTAACTATATATAAAACTTTAGAGGAAGAAAAAGATTATTGGCGTAAGGAAGCTGAAAATTTATATAAAGAAAATATTAACTTAAAATTATCTCTGGAAAACATGAAGAGACTTCAAGAATTTTCGTGGATTAAAAATTTTAAAATTGAAAATTACGAATTAATTCCTGCTTTAATAATTGGTAGGGATCCTATAAATTGGAATTTAAATTTTAGAATCAATAAAGGGAAAAAAGATGGAATAGAGGAAAATATGCCAGTAATTTATAAAGATCAATTAATCGGTGTAATTGAGTACGTAGGAAAGAATTATTCTGAAATAAAATCTATATTTAATCCCTCTTTCTCTATAGGGGTCATTATATATGAAACTAAGGATCAAGGAGTTATAAAAGGAGCATTAGATTATATGGAAATATCATATCTATTTTCAGATAACGAAATAAAAAAAGGGTATCATGTAATAACTTCTGGGATTGATGATTCTATTCCTTATGGTTTAAAAGTAGGCTATATTGAAGAGGTAAATAAAAACCCAAGTTATTTTCTACCAAAATTAAAAATACTACCCTTCTTTGATTTTTCTAATTTAGAAGGGGTGGTAATTTGCAAAAAGTATTAATCTTTGTTTCTCCTCCCATCTTTTCTTTAATCCAAAGTTCATTAATTTTTGGTGATTTTAAACCTTATTTTTTACTTATATTTTTTATCTTCTTAGTATTAAAGGGACTTTTTAAAAAAGAATTTCTTTTGTATTTTTCTTTTTCTGAATCCATCTTCTCTCATAGACCCTTTTATATGTTTTTAATATTTTGGTTAATTTTATATGTTATAATGAGTCTCTGGAAAAGAAGACTTTTTCTTGCTCATAAAAGTTTTTCCTTTATTTTAATAATTACTTTTAGCTTCTTGACTTTAGTCTTTTGGAATTTAGATTCTTTTTTTAACTTAAATCTTCTTAAAAAAACTTTATTTTTCTCTGCATTCAATATAATTTTCTTTTTGCCCTTTTATTTATTTCTACCAAAATACTTAGAAAAAATTGGGTATGAAGAAACCTAAATTTTTCTTATATATAGTTAATTTTCTATTATTAACATTGGCTTTTAGACTTTTTTATATCCAAATAATAAATGGAGATTTTTATGAAGAACTTTCAAAAAGAAATTATCTTAAATTTATAACCATTCCATCTCCACGAGGGTTAATTTTAGACAGGAATGGGAATATACTTGCTACAAATAATGTTAAATACTCAATATATCTTGTTCCTCCCTACGATTTTGATAAAAATAAATTTAAAAATTTATCAAAAATCCTTAATTTGCCCCCTGAAGAATTAGAAAAAAAAATTAAAGGAATTAAATCATATACACCAGCTATTCTCTTAAAGAAAAATCTTAATTATAAAGAGATTTCTTTATTAGAGAGTAATCGAGAAAAATTACCCTCATTTATTATTAATATGGAGCTTGAGAGGGCTTATCCTTATGGTAATTTGGCATCTCATATCTTAGGACATATAGGAGAAGTAGGAAGGGAAGAACTTATTCATGGAGAAGATTTTGATTACTCACTTGGAGACATAGTGGGAAAGTCAGGGGTAGAGAAAATATATGAAAAATATTTAAAGGGAAGAAAGGGATATAGAAGTATAGAGCTTTTTTCAAATAAAAAGAAATACAAAATTCTTCCAAGTAAAGATCCTGAACCAGGATACAACTTAGTTCTTACTATTGATAAGGATTTACAAGAACTCTCTGAGAAGGTATTAGGAGAAAATGTGGGAGTAATAATTATATCGGAACCATGGAGTGGAGAAATTTTAGCCTTAGTTAGTCATCCTGATTTTGATCCTAATAAGTTTGTTATGGGATTTTCGAAAAGCGAATGGGAAGAACTTGTAAATAATCCGAAAAATCCTTTGAATGATAGAGCAATTTCAAGTCTTTATCCTCCAGGTTCAATTTTTAAACTCATTGTATCTTTATCTGCCTTAGAAAAAGGAAAAATTTCTTTAAAGGAAAAATTCTACTGTTCTGGAGGGATAAAAGTAGGGAAAAATTTTTTTGGTTGTTGGAAAGAGGGAGGACATGGCTATGTTGATTTTCTGGAGGGTATAGCTCAATCTTGTAATGTAGTATTTTATAATTTAGGATTAAGAGTTGGACCTGAAGATATATCAAAGATGGCTAAGGATTTTGGATTAGGAGATAAAACAGGTATAGATCTACCAGGAGAATTAAATGGACTAATTCCCTCTCCAGAATGGAAAAAAAATAGATTAAAGGAGTCTTGGTTTTTAGGAGATACTTTAAATATGTCTATAGGACAAGGATATATTTTAACTACCCCTATGGAGGTCCATCTTATGATAAGTATTATTGCAACAGAGGGGATAGGATATAGACCTCACTTAGTTAAGAAAATTTTAAATTGTAATGGGGAAGATATTAAGATATTTGAACCTGAAATTGTGAGAAAAGTTTCTTTAAAGCCTGAAAGTTGGAAAATTCTTAAAGAAGGAATGAGATTAGTAGTAGAAAGGGGAACGGGAATAGCTGCGAAGGGTAAAATCTGGAGTATAGGAGGAAAAACAGGAACTGCACAAAATCCTCATGGGGAAAGTCATGCGTGGTTTGGAGCTTTTTTTCCATGGGAAAATCCCAAATATGTGATAACAATTTTTGTGGAACATGGGAAAAGTGGGGGTGGAAAATGTGCTCCGATGGCAAGGGAGATTATTAAATATTTGGAGGAGAGAGAGGGAGAGAAAGTTGGGAAAGATATTTATTAAAGGAGATATAAAAGAAGGATTAAAACTTATTGTTGATCCTTATTTAACATGGGAGGAAATTAAAGAACTTATATGGGAAGAATTAAGAGAAAAGAGGGACTTTTTGAGAGGGTCCTCTATAAATGTTGATTTAAAAGATAAAAAAGTAGATGAAGAAGATTGGATTAATTTTCAACAAAAAATTTTTAAAGAATTTGGTATAATGTTATATAAAGAAATTTTTGTATCAAAATTAGTAGATAAAAACATAGCTCAAATTCTTATAGGACCTATAAGAAACGGTCAAAGGGTGCACTCTAAATATAGCCTTTTAATTATAGGAGACGTTAATCCAGGAGCAGAAATTGTAAGTGAAAAAAGTATTTTTGTATTAGGGAAAATTAAGGGTTCAGTTTATGCAGGGATAGAAAAAAATAGGAAAGCTTTAATTTTTGGGTTAAGTTTAAGTCCAATACATATGCAAATTGCTGATGTAGTTTGGGTGGAAGAAAAGATATTAGATTCTTCCTTTGGATATTGGGTATATATTGAAGATAATAAATTAAAAATAAGTATTAACATTTTGTAGGAGGTATAAAAATGGGTAAAGCCTTTGTGATAACTTCAGGAAAGGGAGGTGTTGGAAAAACTACAGCTGTAGCAAATATTGGAACTGGTTTAGCTATGAAAGGATACAGTGTAGCTTTAGTAGATACTGATATTGGATTAAGAAATTTAGATCTCCTCTTGGGATTAGAAAATAGAATAGTATACAATATAGTAGATGTTGCTGAAAAAAAATGCCAATTAAAGCAGGCATTAATAAGAGATAAAAGATTAAATAACTTATATCTTCTTCCAGCTGCACAAACTCGAGAAAAGGATGCTATTAATAGGGATCAAATGATTGAAATAATCGAGAACTTAAGACCATCCTTTGATTATATTCTAATTGATTGCCCCGCAGGAATAGAACAAGGTTTTAAAAATGCTATTGCTGGTGCGGATTATGCGATAGTTATAACTACCCCTGAAGTTGCAGCAGTAAGGGATGCGGATAGGGTTATTGGATTATTAGAAGCAAATGGATTTAGAGATCCAGTTCTTATCATAAATAGAGTAAGACCTGAGATGGTAAAAAAGGGAAATATGTTGGGTATAGAAGATGTATTAGAAATCCTGGCAATAAAGCTTTTAGGGATTGTTCCTGAAGATGAGGAAATAATTATAAGTATAAATAAAGGGGAGCCAATAATTTTTAATAATAATAAAAGTAAGGCAGGAATTGCCTTTAGCTTAATAGTTGATAGTATTTTAGGGGAAAAGGTAGATTGGAATAATGTATTTACAGAACCCACCCTTATAGATAGATTGAGAAAATTTTTTAATTTTTAAGAGGAGGAAAAAATGCCCATTTTTGATTTTGGTGGAAGGCATAAGTCTCCAAGGGATATAGCAAAGGAGAGGCTTCAAGTTATGTTAGTCTACGATAGAGCTCATTTAGATCCTGGATTAGTGGATGCTTTAAAAGAGGATTTAGTTAGAACAGTATCTAAATATTCTAATTTTGATATTAACAATTTAACTATAGATTTTTCTCAAAAGGATAATCAGGTAATCTTAAGAATAGACATACCTATTAAATAGGATTTTATATTTTCTTACCTCAAATAAATTGACAATACATTAATTTTTTGATAAATTAATCCAAAATTTACTTCAGGGAAAGGAATTTTATGATTTCACAAGAGATGAAAATTTTAGGCTTAATAGGCTATCCTTTAAAGCATTCTATATCCTTCATATTGCATAATTTTGCCTTTAAACAATTAAAAATTCCTGCAATTTACTTAAATATTCCTATTCCGTTAGAAAATATTTATAAGGCCTTAGAAGGATTAAAATATCTTCCCTTCTATGGATTAAACGTCACTATTCCCTATAAGGAATTAGTAACCTCATATGTTGATGAGATTTCTCCTTTAGCCCAAAAGGTTAAAGCAGTAAATACAATAACTATTAAAGAGGGAAAATGGTATGGAGATAATACTGATGTTCCTGGTTTTATAAAGACTTTAGAGGATTTAGAACTTTCAAAGGATGTTTCTTATTTAGTATTAGGAGCGGGTGGTGCTGGTAGAGCTATAGGTTTTTCCTTAGCAGAATATGGAGCTCAAAAGATTTATATTACAAATAGAACAAAAGAAAAGGGAGAAAATTTAATAAAAGACTTAAAATATTATTATCCTCATCTAAAATTGGAATTTATTCCTTGGGAGGAAAAAGAAAATTTTTCTGAAGATTCTTTTGTAATTATAAATACTACATCCTTAGGATTAGATGGGAAGACTTCCCCTTTTAAGATAGATAAATTTTCAAAAAATAAAATATGTTTTGTCTATGATATAATCTATAATCCCTATAAAACCCCATTAATAATTCAGGCTGAAAATCTAAAGATTCCTTGGAAAAATGGTTTAGATATGCTAATTTATCAGGGTATTTTTGCTTGGAAAAATTGGTTTGGTATTATGCCCCCCTTTGATCTTCTTAAAAAAGAAGGAGAGAAATATTTATGCGATTTTTAACTGCTGGAGAATCTCATGGTCCGTGTCTAACTGCAATAATTGAAGGATTTCCTGCAGGTATTAAAATTTCTATTGATGAAATAAATAAAGAATTGGAAAAAAGACAAAGGACTTATGGGAGAGGAGAAAGAATGAAGATTGAAAAAGATGAAGTAGAGATTCTTTCCGGAGTAAGAGGAGGATATACCTTAGGCTCTCCTATAACCTTAAGGATAATCAATAAAGATTGGGAAAATTGGAAAAAGGTTATGGGTACTATAGAAGAAATTATTGCTGATCCTATTACCACACCTCGTCCTGGGCATGCGGATCTTGCTGGAGCTTTAAAATATTATTCTGAAGATATAAGAAATGTTTTGGAAAGAGCTAGTGCTAGAGAAACTGCAATTAGGGTTGCAGTTGGTGCTTTTGCCAAAATCCTACTGAAAGAATTTAATATAGAAACATTAAGCTATACAGAATCAATAGGGGGAATTGAAGATAAATTTGAAGATTTATCTTGGTATGAAATTAAGGAAAGAGTAGAAAGGTCCAGTTTAAGATGGGTAGATAAGAAGACCGAAAAAGAAGTAGAAATATTAATAAATAAAATAAGAGATGAAGGAGACACCATAGGAGGAACCTTTGTTGTTTTAGTTAGAAATGTACCACCAGGAATTGGAAGTTATGTTCATTGGGATAGAAGATTAGATGGATTATTAGCTCAAGCTATTATAAGTATTCCATCGGTAAAGGGTGTAGAAATTGGAGAAGCATTTTTAATGTCAAGAAAGAAAGGATCTGAGGTTCTGGATTCCTTTATAGAAGAAAATGGAAAAATTAGAAGAAAAACAAATTATATGGGGGGTATAGAGGGAGGAGTTTCTAATGGAGAAGATATATTTATAAGAGGAATAGTTAAACCTATTCCCACTTTAAGAAGACCTTTATTGTCCTTTGACCTTAAAGAGAAAAAAATAAAAGAAAGCTTTTATGAAAGAAGCGATATATGTGTTGTTCCTGCAATATGCATTATAGCAGAATCAATGGTATCTTGGATTATTGCCTCAGAATTTTTAAAAAAGTTTTCTGGGGATCATATCTATGAGATTAAAAGAAATTATGAGAATTATAAAAGATATCTTGAGGAGAGATTATGGAAGAAATCAGAGTAAATATACCCCAAAATGAATATTCTATATATATTGGAAAAAATTATCTTTCCTCTCTTCCATTTCATTTTCTTAATTATTCTTCTGTTTTTATAATTACTCATCCCTTCTTAGCTTGGCAATATGGTGAAGAAGTTAAAGAGGGTTTGGAAAAGAAAAATATAAAACCAAATTTTATATTTGTCCCCTCAGGAGAGAAGAGTAAATCTTTTAAAGAATTTATTAGAATTCATCGAACTCTTGCTCAAGCTAATACAGATAGAAGGTCTGTAATAGTAGCCTTAGGGGGAGGAGTTATAGGAGACTTAGCAGGTTTTATCTCTGCAACCTATTTAAGAGGAGTAGATTATGTCCAAATTCCTACAACTTTACTTTCCCAAGTAGATAGTTCTATTGGAGGAAAGGTGGGAATAAATATCCCCGAGGGAAAGAATCTTGTGGGAGCTTTTTATCATCCTAAAGCAGTATTTATTGACATAAAGACTTTAGATACTTTACCGGAGAGGGAATTTAAAAGTGGTTTAGCAGAAGTTATTAAATATGGAGTCATTCTAAATAAGGAATTATTTGAGTTCTTAGATAAAAATTATGAAAAAATCTTAAAAAGAGATGAAAAGTTTCTTACCTATATTATTAAAGAAAGTATCTTGTGTAAAAAATATGTAGTAGAAAAAGATGAAAAAGAGAGAAATTTAAGAATGATATTAAACTTTGGACATACCATAGGACATGCTATTGAGGCAAAGGGAAGATTTAATAAATTTTTACATGGAGAAGCGGTAGCTATAGGAATGTTATTAGCTACAAAGATATCCTATCTGCTTAACTATTGTTCTGAAGATACTTATCTTAGAGTAAAAAATCTTCTTTTAAAATTTGATTTTTCACTTGATTTTCCCTATAATTTTTCCTCTTTATTGCCCTATATTATGAGGGATAAGAAGGTTTTATCTAAAAAAATTAGATTTATTCTTCCCTTAAGAATTGGAGAAGTTTTTATAAATGAAGAAGTACCTTTAGATTTGGTAAAAGAAGTTATAGATAAAAAGGAGGAGTGAAGAAATGATAATAGTATTAAGACCTAATGCTACTGACGAAGATATTCAGAAGGTGATTGATAAATTAAAGGAGTTTAATTATGGGGCTCATATATCAAGGGGAGAAACAAGAACTGTAATTGGAGCTATTGGTGAAAAGAGAATGGAAGAAAAGATTTTAATAATGGAACAGATAGAAGTTTTTCCCTTTGTAGAAAAGGTCATTCCAATTTTAACATCCTATAAGTTGACTCTAAGGGATTTAAAACCTGAGGGGACAAAAATTTATATTAATGATATAGAAATTGGAGGAAATACTGTAGTTATTATGGCTGGCCCCTGTGCTGTAGAAAGTAAAGAACAATTAAGGGAAACAGCAAAATTTGTAAAAGAAAAGGGAGCTAAAATACTAAGGGGAGGAGTTTTCAAACCAAGAACATCTCCCTATAGTTTTCAAGGTTTAGGAATTGATGGGCTAAAAATTCTTTACGAAGTCAAAGAAGAATTTCAGATTCCAGTAATAACTGAAATAATGGATCCAAGAGATTTGGAAAAGGCATTGGATTATATAGATATAGTACAAATAGGTGCAAGAAATATGCAAAATTTCACTCTATTGAAGGAAGTGGGACAGATTAGAAAACCAGTACTTTTAAAAAGGGGACCTTCTGCTACTTTGGAAGAATTTCTTTTTGCTGCTGAATATATATTATTAGGAGGAAATAATGAGGTAATTCTTTGCGAAAGGGGAATAAGAAGTTTTTCCGATTTTTCAAGAAATACTTTAGATTTGGCTATTGTTCCTGCTTTAAAGGAAAAGACACATCTGCCCGTTTTTGTTGATCCCAGTCATGGAACAGGAAGCTATAAATTGGTACCTAGTATGTCAAAAGCAGCAGTTGCATGTGGAGCAGATGGACTAATTATAGAGGTTCATCCAAATCCTGAAAAAGCTTTATCTGATGGACCTCAGTCCTTAAACTTTCCTGCCTTTGAGAGTCTTATGAAGGATCTTATAAATATTTCGAAAGCGATTGGTAAGAATATATGAAAATTGGAATTATTGGCTTAGGACTTATTGGCACCTCCTTAGCCCTTGCTTTTAAAAGAGAAAAATTTAATATATGGGGAATGGATAAAGAAGAATCTGCAGTAGAATATCTCTTAAAAGAGGGAGTAATAAATAATGGAGATACGGATTTAGATAAATTATCAATGGAGATAAAAGAAAGCGAAGTAATCTTTCTTTCAGTATATCCATCAAGAATTATAGATATTATTAGGAAATTAAAAGGCTATTTAAATAAAGATCATATTTTAACAGATACTGCAAGTGTAAAAGAAAAAATTATTAATTATGTAGAAGAAGATGATTTACTAAAAAGAATATTTATTGGAGGACACCCCCTTGCAGGAAAAGAAAAATCGGGTTATAAAGAGGGAGAAGCTGATCTTTTTAAGGATAAAATATATTTTTTAACTCCAACCTCTAAAACTTCTCAAGAAAAACTTCAAAAAATTAAAAGCTTAATTGAATTAATCAATGCAAAACCATTTGTTATATCTTCTAAGGAGCATGATAAAATTTTATCCTTCACAAGCCACTTACCTCAAATTATTTCATATATTATCTCTCTAAGTGTCCCCCAGGAATATTTGGAATTTACTGGAAAAGGATTTAAAGACACTACAAGATTGGCTATGAGTCCAGCAGATTTATGGATTGATATTTTAAAGGAAAATAAAAAAAATATTTTAGAAACTCTTGAAAGTTTTCAGGGAATTTTCAAAATTATTTATGAAAAGATTGAGGGTGAGGATTGGGAAAAATTAAAGGATTTTTTTGAGGAATCAAAAAGGAGAAGAATAAAATTGAGGTGAGACAATGAAAAAGTTAGTAGTTAGAAAAAGTAAAGGATTAAATGGAGAAATAGAAGTTCCAGGAGATAAATCTATTTCCCATAGAGCTCTTATTTTTTCTTCCTTAGCTAATGGAAATTCTAAAATTGTAAACTTTTTATTTGGACAAGACTGTCTATCTACTATGAATTGTTTAAAAAAATTGGGGGTAAAAATAGAAGTTAGTAATAGTATTGTTTATGTAGAGGGTAGGGGATTAAGGGGATTTTTAGAGCCTGATGATCTTTTAGATGCTGGAAATTCTGGGACAACAGTAAGAATTCTTTTAGGAGTTTTAGCGGGACAAGAAGGGTTATTTTCCGTTATCACAGGGGATAATTCTTTAAAGAAAAGACCAATGAAAAGAGTAGTTTATCCCCTGTCTCAAATGGGAGCTACTATTTTAGGTAGAAAAGAGGGAGATTTTCTTCCCATTGCAATAAAAGGTAAAAAATTAAAGGGAATAAGTTATGAAATGCCTGTTGCTAGTGCTCAAGTAAAATCATGCCTTCTTATTGCTGGTTTATTAGCAGAGGGAGAGACTAAAATAATAGAACCTTCATTATCCCGGAATCATACAGAGTTAATTTTTGAATATCTTAATTTACCTTTAAAAAGAAATGGATTAGAGTTAATAACCCATGGAATAGAGGGTTTTCCTTCTAAAGATTTTTATATTCCGGGAGACTTCTCTTCTGCAAGCTTTATTATAGCAGGAGCATTATTAATTCCTAATTCAAGGGTAATCTTAAAAAATGTTGGGTTAAATTTAACAAGAATAGGGATGCTGGAAATATTAAGAAAATGTGGTGCAAAAATTCAAATATTAAAGGAGGAATATTGGGGGAAAGAAAAGGTTGGAGATATATTAGTTGAAACCTCAGAATTAACAGAATTTATTGTTGAAGGAGACATAGTTCCACGCTTAATTGATGAAATTCCTATATTATCAATAATTGCAACACAGGCAAAGGGAAGAAGCTATTTTAGAAATGTCGAAGAACTGAGGGTAAAGGAGTCTGATAGAATACGTGGAATTTTAGAAAATATTAGAAAGATGGGGGGTAAAGGAGAAGAAACAAAGGATGGGTTTTATATCGAAGGACCAACACCTTTAAAGGGAGCAGAAATTGAGACTTTTTTTGATCATCGGTTAGCTATGTCTTTTATTATTGCAGGACTTATATCCGAGGGGGATACTATTGTAGAAAGAGAAAGTATTGATATTTCCTTCCCCAATTTCTTAGAGATTCTTAAAAATATTGGGGGTGAATTATTTGAGTTATGAACCAAGATGGATAGACGATAGTATAAAGGAATTGGCTCGTGCTATTTTAGTTTTAGAAACAGAAGAAGAAGTTTTAAGATTTTTAGAGGATATTTGTACTATAAATGAAATTAAAGAATTAGCTCAGAGATTATTAGTAGCAAAAATGTTGGATGAAGGGAAATCCTATGAGGAGATTGAAAGAGTTACAGGGACAAGTTCAGCAACTATAAGTAGGGTTAAGAAGTTTTTATATTATGGTGCCGATGGATATAAAATTGTTTTGGAAAGACTAAGAAGGTTTAAAAAGGGAGAGACTTAATCTCTCCCTTTATTTATTAAATAACCAACATTTTACCCAATGCTTAGATTGTACTTCTATTTCTTGAGGTTCTGTATTGCATATTTCCATTGCATATTGACATCTGGGAGCAAATCTACATCCTGGAGGGGGATTTATTAAGTTTGGAGGTTCTCCTGGTGGGACCTCTCTTAATTTCTTTCTATTTTCAGGATCTGGGTCTGGAATTGCAGAAAGGAGGGCCTTTGTATATGGATGAAGAGGATTATTCAAGAGTTCATTGGTTAATGCTCTTTCTACAAGATTTCCTGCATACATTATGAATATCCAATTGGAAAACATTCTTACAGTTGCTAAATCATGGGTTATATATATAAGACTCATATGAAATTTATCTTGTAATTCTTTAAGAAGATCTAAAATTTCAATTCTAACAGATGCATCAAGCATAGACACAGGTTCATCTGCAATTATAAGTTTTGGCCTCATAATTAAAGATCTTGCAATAACAACCCTTTGCATCTGCCCCCCAGAAAGCATATGGGGATATTTAGAGGAAAAATCTTCAACAGGTGTTAACTTTACATCTTCTAAAGCTTTAAATATTCTTTTTCTTCTCTCCTCTACTGTTCCTATCTTATGAATAAGTAGAGGTTCTTCAAGAATTCTGTAAACTGTAAAATGAGATGGTAATGCTCCAAAAGGATCTTGCTGTATAAGTCCTGTTTCCTTTCTATACCACTTTAAATCTTTAGAGTTTAAATTAGTTATATCTATTCCATCAAAATAAATTTTTCCAGAAGTAGGTTCATATAATCTTATAATTGTTTTGCCAAGGGTAGTCTTACCACTGCCACTTTCTCCCACAAGAGAAATAGACTCTCCCTTTTTTAGTTCAAAATTTATTCCATCCACTGCTCTTACATAAAGGGGTTGGGATAGCATTCTCTTCCTAATCTCAAACCATACTCTTAAATTTTCAATCTTTAATAAGACCTCATTGTTATTCATGGCTCTCACCTATATAACATTTTGCAAAATGTTCTTCATCTTTCTTAAACATTGGTGGTTCCTTAATCTTACATATATCCATTACAAATTGACATCGAGGATGAAATCTACATGCCTTTGGAGGGGAGATAAGACTTGGAGGGGTTCCTGGTATGGATCTTAATTTTTTGTCTATTTTTAAAGTGGGAACACTATTAAGGAGCATCATAGTATAACCATGAGCTGGCTTATAGTAGAAAGATTCTGCAGGACTTATTTCTACAATCTCTCCTGCATACATTACTGCTACTCTATCCGCAAGTTCGCTTGCTGTTGCTATATCATGAGTTATAAAAATATAGCTTAAATTAAACTCTTTTTTAAGAAGCTTAAGAAGGTTCATGATATTAGCTTGGGTTATAATATCTAATGCAGAAGTTGGTTCATCGAGTATGACAATTTGAGGGTTAGTTATTAAAGCCATTGCAATGACAACTCTTTGTTTCATACCACCAGAAAGTTCAAAGGGATATCTTTCTGAAAAGGATTCTGAAATTCCAACTAAACTTAGTATTTCCTTCGCCTTTTTAAATGCAGTTTCCTTATCTATCTTCATATGGACCATTAATGGTTCAGCTACTTGATATACTACTTTCAATACAGGATTTAGAGAGTTCATTGCCCCTTGAAATACCATTGATATTTTACTCCATCGAATATTTTTTCTATAACTTTCTTCATCTAAAGATAAAATCTCTTCTCCATTTAGATAAATTTCACCAGAAACTTTTTCTAAATTTCTTGGAAAAAGACGCATTATTCCTCTTGCTAATGAACTTTTTCCACAACCTGATTCTCCAACAATTGCTAAAGTTTCTCCCTTTTTTAACTCAAAATCTGCATTTTTTACTGCTTCTAAAATTCCCTTTCTTGTTTTATAGGAAAGACTGAAATTTTTAAGTTTTAAAATTACTTCATTCATCTTTTTCCACTCCTATATTTCCTTTAATCTTGGATTTACGATTCTATCTATCACAAAACCTAATAAAGCAAAAGATACTGCTGTTAATATTAGTAGAAATGAAGGCTCTAAGACCCAATAGTAATATCCTTTATATAAAGCTCCATTTTGGAAGGCATCTTCTATAATTCTTCCCCATGTAGGTTGGGTAGGATCAAGAACTCCAAAAATGGAAAGAATTGCTTCTAAGAATACATATGCTGGTATTGATATTATAAGATTGGGAATTACAGGAGGAAGAATTTTGGGAATAATATATAGAAAGACAATTCGCCAATTGCTGGCACCATATGCCTTTGCAGCCTCAATATATGGTAAGGTCTTCACCTGAAGAACTAAAGCTCTCTGTGTTTTTACCCCACTACCAAACAAACTTAAGAATATAAGGACAAAAAGAAGCTTCCAAATGGTAAGCTTATAGAATAAAGATATCATAATCATAAGAGGAAGAAATGGAAGTACCATGTATATTTCTGTTAATCTTTGTATTAATGAATCTACCTTTCCTCCAAACCAACCACTGATGGTTGCCAAAATGAGATGTAGGAGGGTTATACTTATAGCTGCTCCTAATCCAAAAGAAAGGTCAATAGGGGTTCCCCAAAGAAGTGCTAATTCTAAAGGTCTTCTTAAATGGTCAGTACCTGCTATGCCGTGTACTTTCCCATATATTATGGGTTCTGCAGTTATGGTATCATCTTTATCCTTTAATTCTACCTCAATATGTAATTTGTATTCTCCCTTTTCAATATTTAAATTGCCAGATGTATCCACAAAAAGTCCCCTCACCACAGTGACAGAATAGGGAGGATAATACTCTAATTTAGACTTTAGATATTCTATGAGTTTATCTTCTATAGAAGTTTCATTTCCTAAATATAAGGTGCTTTCTTCACTCCTTAATTGGTGCTCCAACAAGAATATCTTATCTTTATTAGGCTTTTCCCAAAATATTCTTAAAATTGGAGGCTCATTTTTATATTGGCTCTTGAAAAATATATTAAATTCAGTAGGAAAATCGTCATAATTATAATTAAAAGAATAAATTAATTCTATTTTTTTTGGATTTTGAGAAATTAGATTCAAGGAACCTTTATTAGAAAGGTTGATGTTTTTGGGGAGATTTTTCCCAGTGAAAAATCCCCACCAGACAGGAATTGCATTTCTTGGATATTTTAACCACGCTTGACTATCATTCCATAAAGAAATTGTTTTATCATAAGGAATTGCGATAATAGTATAGATTATCAAAACAATAAAAAAGGCAAAAATAATAAGAGAAAATACACCTATTTTGTATCTTAAAATTTCTTTAAAAATACCCTTTAAGCTGTATATAGAGAGTTCTTCATTCATTCTTCTCACCTCATATTCTTACTCTTGGATCAATAATAGCATAAATAAAATCTAATAATAAAACTGTTCCGGCTAAGAGATAAGCATATATTACTGTTACTCCTATGATTACGGGAGCATCAAACATCCCGATGGCCTGAGAAAGGACCATTCCTAATCCTGGCCAACTGAAAATACGCTCTGTTATTATAGCGCCCATCCAAGAGGAAATTACTGATAAAGCAAAACTTGTAATTATAGGGGGAAGGGCTGGACGAAGGATATATTTTCTCTCAACATCCTTAGGAGGAAGCCCCTTTGCCCTTGCCACTTCAACATAGTCTTCCGTAGAATAAATTAAGAAAAAGTTCCTCTCACTATATGTTCCTACAAAAATTGAGGATATAAGCCAAGCTAATAAGGGTAAAATCATATGTCTAATTACACTTAAAATTTTCTCAAAAAGTGTAGGAGGTGGTGGAAAATCCATAAATCCTCCATGGGGAAGTATATGAAGCCAGGAATAAAATATTAAAAGTAGAAAAATTCCATAAAACCAACCTGGAATTACGGATAACGGAGAAAGATAAACAATTAACTTATCTAAAAAGGATCCATATTTTTGAGAAAGTTTAAGTCCAAGCGTTAAGTTTATGAAAAATATTAGAACTGTAGCTGTGGTAAAGAGAAGTATTGTAAGAGGAAGCCTTTCGAGAATAATATTCTTAACCTTCATTGATCCGCTATCACTGGTCATCCACATTGCAGTTCCTAAATCTAAGGTGAGAGCATTTTTTAAGTGATATATGCTTCTTATCAAAAAAGGCTTATCTAAACCTTTAGTTTTTAATTGAGTTTTTACAATTGACTCCATAAGTTTCAATTTTTGTTCCTCAGTATATCCTTGAAGGGTAGGATTTTCCTTTATACTCATAGCTACATTCATTCTAATTTCTGTCTCTATAAGCTTATCTATATATCCTCCTGCATTTGCAATTACAATAGTAAGATAAACAGCAATTGCTACAGTGATAAATAAAACTGCAATTCTTCTTAAAAAATACCTTAAAATTTTTATCAATTCACCTATAGAAATCTACCTCCCTTTTAAAAATATTTCATAAACTTAATTTTACCAAAAAAAACCCCAGGGAGGAAACCCCCCTGGGGAAAATTAAATTCTTTTTATTTCAAAAATTTTGAGTTCTTTAAGAGAACAGTATGGGCAGTAAGATCTGCTTTTTCTAAGTAGTATGGGCCATTACTTACCCATAGATGTCCATATTTATCAAACCATTTCTTCAAAGATACATATCTTTCCTTTGCTAAGCTCTCTGATACATATTTTCCAACAAAGTTCTTAAATGGAATATATGCATCCTTTTCAGATTTTTCAAGCATATCCTTTAATACAGCTAAGCTTGGCCCACCAATATAGTTCATCCATTCTATCTTCTTTTCTTGAGCTTTACTTTGTGAGAATGCAAGTTTTCCTTCTTCTTCTGCTCTAATTCCAATAGCATGAGCATGCCATGGGAATAATACAGAGGTTGTTGGCCATAATGCAGTAAGCTCTGCATCAAGTTCTGCATAATTTGTATAATATTCTACTACCAATGGATTTTCTTTAACTATTTTCCATGCAACAAATTGCTCTCTCCAAGAGTTGAAATAATCAACATAGGATTCGTCATAAAGTTTACTATCTTTACTTGCCCTTTCAAATCCTATAATGAAATCTACTAAATAATCTGCAATGCTTTGAACAGTGCCATCATGATACTTCTTCTTTCCTATAACATCTCCATAGTTTATCACAACTTTTACTTTTGATTCCTTCACTCCTGCTTCTTTTGCAGTAACCATAGTTTGTTTCTTTACATCCCACCCATACCATGCATCAGAAGGAACAGAAACTGTCTTGACTTTTCTAAATTTTAGCCAATTCTCTGATCCTTTATTTTGGAATGTAGGAACTTCTGCATTTACAGTAAGATCAGCACTTTCAATCCCTAAGAGAATTGGAAGTCCAGTATATGGATGATAGATCCAATTTCTACCAAAGGTTGGTTCCCATAATACAGTATCATACATCCAGTTGGATCCTGCCACTATATTCCATGCGTCAATGATTACTTCTGCCATTGCTACCTTAACATTTCCTCCCTCTCTTCCTGCAATTCTTAAAGTATATGGCCATATCCTTGCAGGATTTCCACCTGCATAGTCAACTGCAGTATCAATATTCTTTCTTCTTGCCCATGCTGATTTTTGATCTACTAAGAAAACCCTTACAGAATCTTTGAGGCAAAGCTCTAATGCTTTTCTCATAAGCATGTTTCTTTCTGCAATACTCTTGAAGTTTTTCTGTGCAAGTTTATTTGCAATATCTCTAAACTCTTTATCAGGTTTATAGGCTCTCCAAAGAGGAGAATAGGACATGGGTGAATCAGGAAGATAGAAGAATTGGAAGTTATCTGACATATCTCTTGCAAGAACCGTTGTTATCCATCCACCTGTATAAAGATCCCATTGTCCTTCCTCGGGATTTCCTCTGATCCAAAGGGGAGATGCCTCTCGAGAGGTCTTATACATTCTCTCAACAGTAAATCCTAATTTCTCAAGTTGAGAAGAAACATAATCTCCTATTATCTTTCTTCTATCCTCTACTCTTATAATAAATTTTACAACCACTGGATTTCCCTTATAATACCATTTTCCAGCTCTAAGCTCTGCTCCCATCTTCTTTAGTTCTGTAGTGATTATGCTCTTTCCCTTTTCAAAGTTATATTTATAAAGATCTTCTAATTTTGTGATAGTAGCTTTATATCTCTCATATTCTGGGAAACCTTTATTGAGAGGTAAAAGTTTCACTTCTGCGAGTCCTCCCATAATTTCATCCACAATGTATCTTCTATCAACTACAAAATTCATTGCTTCTCTAATCTTTGCATTGCTAAAAGGATTAAATCTTCCATCTTTATAAGTTGGTCCTACAGGGTTAAAGGTTAATTCATAATATAATCCAAAAGATGTTCCATAAATTAGATTAGGATCTTCTTTAATCCTTCTGAAGAGTTGAGGATCATCAAACTCGTTAAAGTATATATCTATATCTCCTTTTATTAACATTTCTAAAGCCTTTGCTTTATCCTTTTCGGGAATAAATGCTACTTGATCAAGCCATCCATTGGGATTTATATTTACTGGTTGAGCCGATGATGGGAAAATAAGAATAGATAGAATAATTAAGAGGAGGAATAAGAGAGACATCTTGGGAGACTTAAAAATTCTCCACATAAACTAATCACCTCCAATAAGATTTTAATTGTAATATAATAACTATTTTTTTATTTGTCAATCTTTTAAAAAAATATTATTAGATGGGTTTATTAATAAAAAGTTTTAAAATCTTCTATTCTTGACAAAAATTAAAAAAGATTCTATTCTAACTACAGAAAATTTATAGAAAGCGGGTGTAGCTCAGAGGTAGAGCATCGGCTTCCCAAGCCGAGGGTCGCGGGTTCAAATCCCGTCACCCGCTCCATGAGAGAGGCGGCATCGCCAAGCGGCTAAGGCAGGAGATTGCAAATCTCCCATTCCCCGGTTCGAGTCCGGGTGCCGCCTCCAAAAAGTGGGGCTGTGGCGCAGAGGGAGCGCGCTTCCATGGCACGGAAGAGGTCGGGGGTTCAAGTCCCCCCAGCTCCACCAGGTTTAGAAATTTAGGAGGGATTTAATGAAATTCCTCTTTTTTTTATTAATTTTTTTCTGTGCGATAAACTTCTCTTTAGCAATTAATAATGAAGATATAAATACTTTATTGAAAATTGCTAAGGAACAAGAGAGTATTTTTTGGCAGAATCCGGAAAAAAATTATATACCTTGGAATATAGCAGTAGATTATTACACAAAGTTATTTCAGGTTTATAATAATTTACAATTTCAAGAAAAGCTTATAAAACTTCATATGGAAGGATATATTATAAATGCTAAAAACCCAAATTTCTTTAACTTTCATTATGCTTATAGTTTAAGTTATCCACTAAAAGTTATATTCTTAAATTTGAGAAATTATCCAAGATTTGACTCACCAATATTCGAAAAGGTTTTACCTTTATTTATAACAATTCAAAATCATGGAGAGAAAAATTTGGATCTAAGTAAAATGAAACTTTATCTCGAAAATGTTGGAAATTTTCGTGAATCTTTATTAAATAATGATCAAATTTATAGTAATATTCTAAAGGGAAGTCTGGATCCTTTTCCTATAAATAGAATATTAAAACCAAAGGAGAGTTTTTCATTTATTCTTCTCTTTTCGTATAATAGACCACCAAAAATATTAAAAATGGAAATTGAAAATATCCAACTTAATCTCATATTCTTTGAGAATATTTTATTAACAGAACCTTCAACATTAAGAACTTAATTTTAAGGAGGGAAATAGGCTTGTATAAAATATTTAAAAAAATAGAGCTTGCTCCAGAAGTAAAACTTATTGAGGTATATGCTCCTCTGATTGCTCAAAAGGCAAAACCAGGTCAATTTGTAATTTTAAGGGTTTCTGAAAAAGGAGAAAGAATTCCTTTAACTATTGCAGATACAAATTTATTTAAAGGAAGTATTACTATTGTATTTCAAGAAGTTGGAAAGACAACAAAACTTTTGGGTAAATTGAAAGAGGGGGAAAATATTATAGATTTAGTGGGACCCTTAGGCAATCCTTCAGAAATAGAAAACTTTGGAACTATTATAGGAGTTGGAGGTGGGGTAGGAATCGCGGCATTATACCCCATATTAAAGGCTTTAAAAGAAAAAGGAAATTATGTTATAAGTATTCTTGGTGCAAGAAGTAAAAATTATTTAATTTTTAGAAATGAAATAGAAAGAATAAGTGACGAACTCTATTTAGCTACTGATGATGGCTCTTTAGGTTATAAGGGTTTTGTTTCTGATGTTCTTAAGAATATCTTGGACTTAGGTAAGAAAATATCAAGAATTTGGGCGGTAGGACCTACAATAATGATGAAAGTAATTTCAGAATTGACTAAACCTTATGGAATAAAGACTATTGTAAGTTTAAACCCTATTATGGTGGATGGAACAGGGATGTGTGGAGGATGTAGAGTGACTATTGGAAATAAAACTATGTTTACCTGTGTAGATGGGCCAGAGTTTGATGGCCATCTGGTTAATTTTGATGAATTATTATTAAGACTAAAAACTTATAAAGAGGAAGAGCAGCTGGCACTAAAACTTTTAGAAGAAGGGGAGGAGTTTAAAATTGCTAGTAAATAAGAAAAAAACCCCTATTCCAGAGCAGGATCCAAAGGAAAGGATAAAAAATTTTGATGAAGTAGCTCTTGGGTATGATTCTGAATTAGCACTAAAAGAGGCAGAAAGGTGTCTTCAATGTAAAGATGCTCCTTGTATAAAAGGTTGCCCTGTTAATATAAATATTCCTGAATTTATAAGACTAATAAAGGAAAAAAAATTTGATCTTGCAATTAAAAAAATAAAAGAAGCAGATAATCTTCCAGCAACAACAGGAAGGGTCTGTCCTCAAGAAACCCAGTGTGAAGCATTATGCACGTTGAAAAAGATTGGAGAGCCTGTTGCTATAGGAAGATTAGAAAGATTTGTTGCTGATTTAGAATTGCAAAAGGGATTTGATATTCCAAAAATTAAAAGAAAAAATGATAAAAGAATAGCAGTTGTTGGTTCTGGTCCTGCAGGATTAACATGTGCAGGAGATCTTGCAAGAATGGGTTTTGAAGTTCATATTTTTGAAGCATTTCATGAACCAGGGGGAGTTCTAATATATGGAATTCCAGAGTTTAGACTTCCTAAAAAGATTGTTAAAGCTGAAGTAGAATATATAAAAAGTTTGGGGGTAAAAATTTTTACTAATGTTGTAATCGGCAGAACCTATACTGTTGATGAACTATTAAAGGAATATGATGCTGTATTTATTGGAACAGGAGCAGGAACTCCTCAGTTTTTAAATATTCCTGGGGAAAATCTTATAGGTATATACTCTGCGAACGAGTTTTTAACGCGAGTAAATCTTATGAAAGCATATAAATTTCCAGAGTACGATACTCCTATAAAAATTGGGAAAATAGTAGGTGTTATTGGTGGAGGAAATGTAGCTATGGATGCTGCACGAACAGTATTGAGATTGGGTGCGGAAGAGGTACACATATTATACAGAAGGACAGAAGAAGAAATGCCAGCAAGATATGAAGAGATTATCCATGCAAAGGAAGAGGGAATAATCTTTGATCTTCTTGTATCTCCAATAAGATTTATTGGGGATGAGAAAGGAAAAGTAAAGGCTATAGAGCTTCAGAGAATGACCTTAGGAGAGCCTGATAGTAGTGGCAGAAGAAGACCTATTCCTATACCTGAATCAAATTATATATTTCCTTTAGATATGGTAATTGTTGCCATCGGAACAGTTCCAAATCCCCTAATTGCAAGAACCACAAAAGATTTGGCCTTTACTAAACATGGGACAATAGTTATTGATGAAAAGACAGGGAAGACTACAAAAGATAGAGTTTTTGCAGGAGGAGATATTGTTACTGGTTCTGCTACAGTAATAAGTGCCATGGGTGCGGGGAAAATTTCCGCAAGATCTATAGAATTACTATTAAATCATAATCTCTAATCTTGCATACATTTATTTATTTCTTTATAATGTTTAATAAGGGGCGCCCGTAGCTCAATAGGATAGAGCGGCGGACTACGAATCCGTAGGTTAGAGGTTCAAGTCCTCTCGGGCGCACCATTTAAGGGAGGTTTTACCTATGAAATGGTTCTTAATAATTTTTTTGATGCTTTCACTATTAGTTAATCTTTCCTTTGGAGAATCCTCTTGGAGTTTTTCATTACAGGAAAAATCTTATTATTTTTCTAATTATTTAGATTTAGGATTATTTCTCTCACCTTTAACTCCTTATGGAATGTTAGTATTTTCTCCCGAGAAAAATCTTAGATTTTGGTTTGGTTCCGCCTTAAATGAATTTCCAATAATAGGGGGTGGTATAAAACTTTATCCAAATCTTGTTTTAAATTTGGAATATAGGGAGAATGGAGAATATTTAGAGATACTAATTCCATTTATTTTAGAAAAACTTTCTGGGGGATTTCAAATAAATATTGGTATTTTGGGAAATACTAATTTTAATATAGAATCTGCCTTTTCATATCCTATAAATAAATCAGTATCTTTTGGAGCATATATCTATTTTCCCTTTACTCAAGCGGGTAAAGTATATGTATTTGTAAGATACTATTGGAAAAATTACTTTTGGTCCTTAGCTTTTAATGGAGAAAGGTTATTATTTAGTATCTTAAAATATCTAAAATTTTAAAAAGGAGAGATAAAAATTGCCACTAACTGGTAATTTAAGAGAATTTGATCTTGCCTCCCTAATTCAGTTTATGAGTGGAAAATCAGAAACAGGAGTATTAGTTATTCAAAGAAGTTATAGGAGTGGAAATATATATTTTAGAAATGGAAGGGTAATTCATGCCCAAGCAAGAAATTTGATGGGAATGGATGCCTTTTTTGATCTTTTTACCTGGAATGAAGGAAATTTTGAGTTTAAATCAGAAAGTTTACCTAATATTCCTATAACTATAGATCTTTCTTCCGAAGCTTTAATATTGGAAGCTGCAAGAGTTATCGATGAATGGCAATCAAAAAGGCAACAACTTAAATCTTTAACCTGTGTACCCTACTTTGTAAGTCCTGAGTTTGCTATTCCTTCTGCAGTTCAGGTTTTACTTCTAAGAAAAAAACCAGAAACAATGACTTATGAGGAAAAAGAAAGGTTAGTTTTAGCTAATATAGATGGAAGAAGAGATTTTGCAACAATTGCTCGAATGAGTGGTGTAGTCACCTTAATGGCCATAAGTGTTGTTTTAGAAAATATTTCCTTAGGAAGGTTAGCTATCAGAGATTTAGTTGATTTACAAGAGATAGTTCCAGAGCTTTCAGGTAGTGTAACTTCTCCCTTTACACCTGTTCAGAAAATGATAAAAGCTATAGATGGAAATAGAAATCTTGAGGAAATTCTCTTGGAAATTGAAGAAGAAAGAGGTAAAATTATTCCAGAATTTGTAAATCTTGTTAAAGCAAGGAGAATAAGGTTAAAAAAAGGAAGTGAATATCTTAGTAGATTAGAACAGGAGAGGTTATATTAATAAAAATGAGATATGATGTAATTATTATAGGTGGAGGACCGGCAGGTATTTTTAGTGCTTTGACATTAGTAAATTCCCAAAGGTCTTTGAAGATTTTGTTAATAGAAAAAGGGGACATAACAAACAAAAGAGTTTGTCCTGCTCAGATAGATCATAAAACTTGTATTTTATGTCCTCGATGCTCATTAGTATCAGGGTGGGGCGGAGCAGGAGCTTTTAGTGATGGAAAGCTTACTTTTTCCACAGAAGTTGGAGGTTGGCTTAAGGAGTATATAGGAGAAAAGAAACTTTTGGATCTTATGAACTTAGTAGATAAAATATATATAAACTTTGGTGCAAATCAACCCCTCATAAAGCCAGATCCAGAAATTTTTGAGAAATTCCAGAAAAGGGCAATCTCAGCAGATTTAAGGCTTGTCTATTTTGCTATTAGACATTTAGGAACGGAAAATTGTGCCCCCATTCTTCTAAACATGTATGAATATCTTAAGGATAAAATTGATATTATTTTAAATAAGCAAGTAGCTAAATTATTAGTAGACAGTGGAAAGATATATGGTGTTGAGTTAGAGAATGGAGATATTTATTTTAGCGACTTTGTTATTGTTGCACCCGGAAGAGAAGGTGCAAAATGGCTAAGTGAAGAAGGGAAGAGAATTGGTCTTTCTTGGAGTATTAATCCTGTAGATATTGGGGTTAGGGTAGAGATTCCTGCAATAGTTATGAAGGAATTAACTGATCATCTCTACGAAGCGAAATTTATATATTATACAAAAACCTTTGATGATAAAGTGAGAACTTTTTGTATGAACCCATACGGAGAGGTTGTTATGGAGCAAAATGAGGGGATAATATCTGTTAATGGTCATAGTTTTGCAGAGAAGAAAACAGAAAATACAAATTTTGCAATTCTAGTCTCAAAGAGTTTTACAGAGCCCTTTAAAGATCCGATTTCTTATGGAAGGGCAATTGGAAGTTTAGCAAATCTTTTAAGTAATGGAATAATTCTTCAAAGATTGGGAGATTTATTAGCAGGAAGAAGATCTACTTGGGATAGACTACAAAAGGGAATGGTAGTTCCAACTTTAAAAGAAGCAATTCCTGGAGATCTAAGTTTAGTTTTACCTTATAGATATTTGGTAAATATTATTGAGATGCTTCAGGCTTTAGATAAAGTAACTCCTGGGGTTTATTCTCGACATACTTTATTATATGGAGTAGAAGTAAAATTTTATTCTGCAAGGGTAAAACTTTCTTCCTCTTTGGAGACAGAAGTAAAAAATCTTTTTGCAATTGGAGATGGTGCAGGAATTACAAGGGGTTTAACTCAAGCTTCCTGTTCTGGAATATTGGTAGGGCAAGAGATATTAAGAAGATTATCTCTTCCTCTTCCATCATTTAGATTTTAATATCTTCTTTTTTATAAACCAATTTTCCCCTTGAGATAGTTGCAATTACCTCAAGAGATGAATAAAAGTCCTTTGGATTTACTGAAAGGGGATCTTTATTGAGGAATACAATATCGGCAATTTTCCCAGAACTCAAAGAACCTTTCTTCTTTTCAAGAAATGCTAAATAAGCTCCGTTATATGTAAAAATCTTCAATGCCTCTCCTATACTTAAACTTTCCTTAGGATTTGGATGGTTTATAGCGGAGTGAATTCCCAGTAAAGGATCTAAAGGAGTAATTGAACTATCAGAACCACCTCCAATAGTTATACCTGAATCCAAAAGTTCCCTTAGTGGAATTATCCTTTTTGCTCTTTCCTTTCCTAAATAATTTTCATAGAGTTTCCCTTCCCCTCCCCAAAAATGAAGAAAACTTGGCTGAACTGAAATATTTAATCCTAAATCTCGTGCAAGCTCTATATGTTCTATTTTTGGATATTCAAAATGCTCAATTCTATGCCTATGATCTTCTTTAGGGTAATTTTTTAAAATCTTTTTATAGGTTTTAAGAAGAAGATCAATACCTCTATCTCCTACTGCATGAAAGGCTATTTGAAGCCCATCATTATGAGCAGATTTTATAAAATTCTCTAAGGTATTTGATTCCCAATATAATATTCCATAATTATTTTCATCTCCATAATATGGTTCAAAAAAAGCTGCAGTTTTACTACTTACAGACCCATCTATAAGGAGACATCCACCAATTCTTGGAAGATTTATTGATTTTACCTTAGAGATTGATGTGGTTTGATAGTAAATTACTAATTGTAGAGGGAGATAATGTTCAATTCCCAATAAAAGGTTTGGAGTATTAGGTGGAGAGGTGTACCCCCCTTCTAAAGCATGAATAGTAGTTATTCCCTTCTCTATAGCTTTTCTTGCAACTTTTATTATTCCTTTAATCAATAGAGATGGATCAATTTTTTGATAAACCTTTCCTATAGCTATTTGATGAGCCTTTGCTTTTAAAATATTATCTTCCTTTCCCTCTATAAAGGGAATATCTAAAAATTCCTCTGCTAAGGTATTAATTATACTGGAATGGGAATCTTTCCTAATAATAAAAACAGGGTGATAGGGGAAATATCTATCTAATTCTTCCCTTTTTATATCTCTTTTCTCTTCAACATTTTGAGGATCAAATTCTTTTGCGACAATCCACTCTCTCTTTGGAATATTATCCCTTATAGCTTCTAATGTCTTAATTATATCCTTTATCGAAGTAAACTTACTAAGATCTAAAAAAATCTCAGAAAGAGCAGTACTAGCTAAGTGTACATGAGAATCAATAAAGCCTGGTAGTCCATAAAAAGGAGAAAGGTCAAGAACTTCAAAGTCTAAAGACTCTGGTGGATTTCCCTTTCCCAAGTCAATTATTAGATCATTTCTAACTATAATCCAATTTACTTCTGGATTATTCTCATCCTGAGTATAAATTTTATTACCAATTATTAATATTTTTCTCTCAGGCATGTAAAAATTATATCATAAATCTACTTTATTTTTGACAATATCAAGAATTTAATTTAAACTATTATTAAAGGAGGACAAAATGTATAGAGAGACTAAACAAAGGAAAATTATAGAAGATATTATTAAAAATACAAGAGAGCATCCCGATGCTCTTTGGGTATTTCAAAAGGCTCAAGAGAAAACATCAAAAATAAGTCTTGGTACTGTATATAGGACATTAGAGTTGTTAGTAAGAGAAGGAAAGATTAATAAATTTTATGATACTAGTGCAGTAGCAAGGTTTGATAGCAATCCAAACCCTCATCATCATTTAATTTGCAAAATATGTGGAAAGATAATAGATTGGCATGATGAGAATCTTGATAAAAGAATTGAAGAAATTGGGAAGGTAAATAAGTTTAAAGATATAACTTCTGAGATATTTATATATGGAATCTGTCCTGAATGCCAAAGGAAATAAATAATGAGAATTAGTGAGTTATATTTCCTTTTCTTATCAATAATTTTATGTATCTTTTTGTTTATAAAAACCTTTTGGACCTCAATAATAGGAATAGTTTTGATAATTATCATGAACTTTTTATACTATAGAAAATTAAAGAAATTTACTCCAAAGTCCTTATCATCTGAATCTCTAATTTACGATCCTCTCACGGGGTTAGTGAATTCGGCTTATTTCCGACATCATTTAACAGAAGATTTTTTGAAAGCTAAAAGAAAAAATAGGCCTCTTTCTATACTGATGTTTGATATAGATCACTTTAAAGATATAAATCTAAATCTTGGATATCATTTTGGCGATTTACTTTTAAAGGAGATAGCTCAAATTGTAAGTTCATGTATAAGAACTTCTGATGTTTTTTCCTACTTTGGTGGAGATAATTTTGGTATTATTTTAAATGATACAGATCAAGATTGTGGAAAGAAAATTGGAGAAAGAATAATAAATAAGCTTACTTCTTCCCCTATAGTTATTAAGGTTAACAAAAGGGAGGAAAAGATTCATTTTACTATAAGTATGGCAGGAGCTTCTTTATCTTCTGATTTAGAAACACCTTTGGATTTATTAAATAAAGTAAGAAAAAATCTTGAAAAAGCCAAAATTCAAGGGGGAAATACTTTTATTTTTGAATAGATGGGAACATTATCTAAGGATCCTATATTTCTTTTAGAGGAATTTAAAAATTATACTTCATATTTACCTCTAATTGCCGATCTTATTGCATCAGACCTTTACCTCTATCAGCCTGCTCCTGATCTTTGTGCAGGAGTTTTGGTTGCAGAGGCAAGGCCAAGAAGTGTTCCACCCCTTTCTATAAGACAGGAGATAGGAAAGATTGTATTTGATACTGATGATCCTGGCCTGATGGAAATATTATATAAAGGTAAAAAACACTACAAGACTACTGGAGTTATTATTGGAGGATTTCCTGCAGAAGAAGAAATCTTTCCCCTTAAAAAGGGAAATAAAACTATAGGGGCCTTAAAAATATCAAGAAATTTACTTATTCATAATGAATTTCCTTATAATATAAAAGCTTTTAAAGAAGCTTCCTATTGGCTTATAAAGTCATTATTAAAGGGAGAATTAAATTGGAAGGGATTTATTGAGCCTATTGAAGAGCAGGAAAGCATTTTAATATTAGATAGAGATGGAATAATTCTTTTTGCAAATCTTCCTGGTATGAGACTATTTAGGAGTCTTGGAGAAATTGGTAATATTTGGGGAAAAAAAATAAAAGATGAATTTTTTAATAGATTTATAAATGAAAATGCTAAGAGTCTATCTGCTTTTGGAGAGGAAACCTTTGAAGAAATTGAAGATGAAAAAAGAATTTTCTATAAAAGAATTCTTCCTATTTCGAAAGATAATGAAAATCCATGGAGATATTATTTTTTAGTTAGAGAGATAACAGAAATTAGAGAAAAGGAAAAGGAATTAAGATTTAAATCGGTATTATTAAAAGAAATACATCATCGAGTTAAAAATAACCTTCAAACTATTGCCAGTCTTCTTAGAATTCAAATGAGAAGAATTGATTCAGAATCTGCTAAGATGATATTACAAGAAAGTATTAATAGAATAAATAGTATTGCTTTAGTTCACGAATCTCTTTCTCGTTTTGAAGATGATAGAGTTGATATAATAGAGGTTGCTGGAAAACTTATGAACGCTTTTAAGCAAACTTATGAACAATTTCCTTATGAGTTTATTTTGAAAAAAAGTAGAAAAAAGTTATTTTTACCTTCAAAGGAAGCAACTTCTGCAAGTTTAATAATAAATGAACTTTTGCAAAATGCAGTAAAGCATGGAATTAATAATGAAGATAAGATTGATATAAACTTGTCTATTGATATGGACAAATATAATATTATATTTGAGGTTTCTAATAAGGGAAATAACTCTTCCTTTGAAACGAATATCTCAAAGGGAAGTTTAGGATTACAGTTGGTTCAAATGTTAGTAGAAGAGGAATTGAAGGGTAAGTTGGAAATATATGCTAAGGATAATGAATTTAAAGTTAAAGTAATATTCCCAAAGATAATAGGAGGAACTAAACATGTCTAAGTATTATATTCTTACTTACGGATGTCAAATGAATAAGTCAGATTCAGAAAAATATGCAGGGATTTTTGAATCCTTAGGATATAAGTCTGCAGAATTTATTGAAGATGCAGATGTAATTCTTCTTAATACCTGTTCCGTAAGAGAAAAAGCAGAAGAAAAAGTAATCGGAAAATTAGGAGAATTAAAAAAAATAAAGGTTAAAAAACCAAATATCTTAATAGGAATTGCAGGATGTATGGCCCAAAGAGTTGGAGAAGAATTCCTGAATAAATTCCCTTATATAGATTTTATATTAGGAAGTTATAGTTTTTCAAAACTTCCTCTTGTATTAAGAAATCTTTCCCTTGAAAGAAAACCTCAAATAATTATTGAAAAGGATCCAATTCCAGAAGATATTCCTTGGTATCTATCAAAAAGAGAATCATCTTTTCAAGCTTGGATACCAATAATTTATGGTTGTAATAATTTCTGTACCTACTGTATTGTGCCCTATCTCAGAGGAAGAGAGAAAAGTAGACCTAAAGAAGATATTATTGAAGAAGCAAAAAATCTTGCCCAAAGAGGAGTAGTCGAGATTACTCTTTTGGGACAAAATGTAGATTCCTATGGGAAAGATTTAGGAAATACAGATTTAGCTGATCTTTTAGAAGAATTACACAAAATAGATGGAATAAAAAGAATAAGGTTTTTAACCTCTCATCCTCGAGATGTATCATTAAAACTAATTAACACTGTAGCAAAGTTAGAGAAAGTATGTCCTCATTGGCATCTTCCCTTACAGGCTGGCTCCAATAGAATTTTACAAAAAATGAGAAGAGGATATACCTATGAAGAGTATTATGAACTTATTAATCTAATAAGAAAGATTATTCCTTATTCGTCTTTTTCTACAGATATTATTGTAGGATTTCCTGGAGAAGAAGAGGAAGATTTTGAGAAGACTCGTAAGGCATTAGAAGAAATTAAATTTGATACAGTAAATCTTGCTATATATTCCAAAAGACCAGGAACTGTTGCCGAAAAATTTGATGATCCTATTCCTTATGAAAAGAAAAAGGAGTGGTTTAATGAACTGGAGAATCTTCAAAGAAGAATAATATTAGAAAAAAATGAGAATCTTGTGGGAAAAGAGGAGATAATTCTTGCAGAAGATGTTAATCCTAAGAACCCTGAGGAAATTTTGGGAAGAACTCAAAATTATAGAATTGTTTTCTTTAAGGGAGAAAGAAAAAATTTAGGTAAATTCTTTCTTGTTAAAATAATAAAGGCTGGATTATGGTCTTTAAAGGGAGAGATTGTTAAGGAGCTGAAGTAAACCATGGAAAACATGACTCCTTTATATAAACAATATAAAAGTATAAAAAGTAAATTTCCTGATTCTATTCTTCTTTTTAGATTAGGAGATTTTTATGAAGCTTTTGAGGAGGATGCAAAGATTGTTTCTCAAGAATTAGATATAACTTTAACCTCTAAAGAGATTGGTAAAGGCCAGAGAATTCCTATGGCAGGAGTTCCTTATCATGCAGTAGAAAGTTATTTGGCAAAGTTAGTAAATAAAAAATATAAAGTTGCAATATGTGAACAAATGGAAGATCCCTCTAAAGCAAAGGGACTTGTAAAAAGGGAAGTGGTAAGAGTAATAACTCCAGGAACTATTTTAGAGGATACATTATTAGAAGAAACAAGCAATAATTATCTATCTTGTTTATATAGTAAAGATAAAACAAGTATTGGACTTTCAAGTATTGATATATCTACAGGAGAATTTATATCTACCCAGTGGATAGGAGAAGATGCTGAAGATATAATTTTCTCAGAATTAATAAGATTAAAACCAAAAGAAATTCTTCTTAACTATGAGTTTTCAGAAATACATTGGGAATTATTAGAGGAAATTAAAAAATCCCTTGATCCTAAGCTTACATTTTTGTCAGATGAATATTTCGAAAAAAAGCCTGATTATTTTATAGAATTTAATTTTTCTGAGGAGCTTGCGTTAAAATCTGGATTTAGTATTCTTAACTATATAAAAGAAGTAATGTTTTCGATACCAACCCACATTTCAAGAGTAGATTTTTACCAACCTCAACAATACTTAATTTTAGATAGCACAGCAATAAAACATTTAGAGCTTTTAGAGACTATAAGAGAGGGACAAAAAAGGGGAAGTCTTCTTTGGGTTTTAGATAAAACTTTGACTTCTATGGGATCAAGACTTCTTAGGAAATGGATTCTTCAGCCATTACTTCAAATATCTCTAATCAAAGAGAGACAAAATGCAATTTCTGAACTTTTAGAAAAGGAAAGAATAAGAAGAGATTTTGAAAAAATTTTAGAAGTTTTTCCCGACTTAGAAAGATTAAATTCAAGAATAAATTATAACTCTGCAACTCCAAAGGAATTAGTATCCTTAAGGCAGGCTCTTTCATATCTTTCTCAAATTAAAATTATTATGAAGGAATTTGAATCGAAAAGATTAGTACAATTAAGAAATGAATTACCTAATTTAGAACCTCTCTATGAGCTTTTGGAAAAATCTATAGTGGATAATCCTCCATCTCTTATGAGAGAGGGTGGATATATAAAGGATGGATTTTCTGAAGAATTAGATGAATTAAGAAAGATATTAAGAGAAAGTAAAACATGGCTCATTGATTTAGAAAATAGGGAGAGAATAAGAACAGGTATTAAATCTTTGAAGATAGGGTATAATCAAGTATTTGGATATTATATTGAGGTAACAAAAGCAAATTTAAATTTAGTTCCTGACGATTATATTAGAAAACAAACCTTAGCAAATGCAGAAAGATTTATAACTCCTGAGCTAAAAAACTTTGAAAGTACGATACTAAGGGCGGAAGAAAATATTCAGAAATTAGAAGAAGAATTATTCCAGAAAATAAGATCTGAGGCAATAAAATATTCAAGGGAGATAATGAAGCTAGCACAGATTATAGCAGAAATTGATGTTTACATATCTCTTGCAAAGTGTGCTCGAGAATATAATTATGTCTGTCCTCAAATAACCTCAGATTATGATCTGATTATTAAAAAAGGTAGGCATCCTGTATTGGAAGTAATTCTTCCTCCTGGAAGTTTTGTCCCAAATGATACTTATCTTTCTAAGGACAAATTTATCCATCTTATTACAGGTCCTAATATGGCGGGAAAATCTACCTATATAAGACAAACTGCACTAATAGTTATAATGGCTCAAATGGGATCTTTTATCCCTGCAGAAGAAGCTAAAATTGGTATTGTGGATAGAATATTTACTAGAATTGGAGCATGGGATGATATTTCTTCAGGAGAAAGCACTTTTTTTGTAGAAATGAAAGAAGTGGGAAATATTTTAAAAAATGCAAAAGAAAGAAGTCTTATTATCTTAGACGAGGTAGGAAGAGGAACAAGCACCTATGATGGAATAAGTATTGCATGGGCAGTAGTAGAATACCTCCATAAAAAAATAAAGGCTAAAACTCTTTTTGCTACTCATTATCATGAATTAACAGAATTGGAAAGGGATTTAAAAAATCTTAAAAATTTAAGTGTTTTAGTTCAAGAGAAGGGAAAAGAAGTAATATTTTTACATAAAATAATAGAGAAACCCTCTGATAAAAGCTATGGAATATATGTTGCCCAACTTGCAGATTTACCTCTTGAAATAATAGAGAGAGCCCAAAAAATATTATACCAGTTGGAAAAGAAAAGAGAATTAGCGAAGAAAGAAGTAGAACAATTGCCTCTATTTTCTCCTCTAAATAATTCATCCTTAGAAAAAATCAGTAAAGAATTAGAGGAGTTAGATATTAATAATTTAACCCCTATTGATGCACTACTTAAAATTAGCCAATGGAAGGAATTATTAAAAAACTATGGCTAAAATTCAGATTCTTCCAGAAAATATAAGGAATAAAATATCTGCTGGTGAGGTTGTAGAAAGACCTGTCTCTGTAGTAAAGGAGCTTGTGGAAAACTCTATAGATGCTAACGCGAATAAAATTATTATTGAAATAAAATCCTCTGGTTGTGAACTTATAGGAATCACTGATAATGGGGAAGGAATGGATAGAGAAGATGCATTATTAGCGGTAAGACCCTTTTCAACAAGTAAGATTAAAAAAGAAAAGGATTTAAACTGTATTAGAACCCTTGGATTTAGAGGGGAGGCCTTATCAAGTATTGCCAGCGTATCAAAAATGGAGATAAGGACAAAGCCAGAAGAAGGAGAAGGAACCTTTTTAAAAATTGAAGGAGGAGAGATAAAAGAAGTAAACCCTTGGGAGGGAGAAAGGGGGACTTCAGTTAGAGTCTTTGATTTATTTTATAACGTTCCTGTAAGGAAAAAATTTTTAAAAACCCCTTTAACTGAAGGAAGATTGATTTTTGAATTTGCTCAAAAAATATCCTTAGCTTATCCTGAAATATCCTTTAAATATATTCAAGATGGAAAAAATAAATTTTTAACCTCCGGAAATGGAAGGATGGAGGATGTTATACTCGAAATATTTGGAGAAGAATTTATTAATAACTTAATTCCTCTTGAAAATGAAAAAGGAGATTATAAGATAAGTGGGTATATTTCTATTCCCTATAAGCTCTTATTCACAAAACCTCAAGATATTGTATTTCTTAATAGAAGAATTATAAAAAATCTATCCATCACTCAAGCAATAAAAGAAGGATATTCTCAAAGATTAAAAGAAAATTTTTATCCCTTTATTATAATAAATCTTTTTGTTCCGTATGATGAGGTTGATGTTAATGTTCATCCCACAAAAAGAGAAGTAAAATTCCATAAGGAGAAGGAGATTACAGATTTTATTTCCACCTCCATAAAATTAGCCTTAGATGAATATGAAGAAACAAGAAGGAAAAAACTGCTTCCTAAGATTAAGGAAGAAAAAGAGGAAAAGAAAATTGAGATTAATACCTTAAAACTACCTTTGCTAGAATCTTCTTCTACATACTTAGAAAGACCCTCTTATCGTCTTCCAACTTTTTTGGAATTTAATATTGTGGGACAAGTTTTCAACAATTATCTTTTAATTGAGTATAAAGATAAACTTCTTATTATTGATCAACATGCAGCTCATGAACGAATAAGATATGAGGAATTAAAGAATAAAAAAGAGAAAAAGCTTATTCAAGCTAACGAAATAATTTTTCCTCTTGTTATTGAAGTTTCAAGGGAGGAAAAAAGAATTTTAGAAGAAAAAAGAGAGATATTAGAGAGTTTTCACTTCTATTGGGAAGATTTTGGACCTGAAAGTATAAGAATTACAAGTATTCCTAACGAATTTGTAAATCTTGACAATTTTTCCTTGGAAAATTTATTTAAAGAAATCATTCAAGAATTGGCATCAAAAGATTTAAAAAATTTGGAGGAGAAAATATTAAAAACCCTTGCTTGTCATAGTGCCATAAGAAGTGGAGACATATTAATAGAAGAAGAAATATTTGCTTTAATCAAAACAATTGTAGATGAAAAAATACCTTTAACATGTCCCCATGGACGTCCCATAATATGGGAATTGCCCAAGGAGGAAATAGATAAAAAATTTCAAAGATGAGGATTCCTCTTGTTGTAATCTTAGGTCCTACTGGAGTAGGAAAAACTAAAATATCCCTTAAATTAGCCCCCTTATTACCTGGAGAGATAATCTCTGTAGATTCTATGCAGGTCTATAAAGAAATGGATATAGGAACTGCAAAACCCTCAAAAGAAGAAAGAGAAAAAATTCCTCATCACCTTATCGATATTGTTCCTCCAGATTATCCCTTTACTTGTGCTGAATTTAGAGAAAGGGCAGAGAGGGCTATTTATGATATATATAGTAGAGGGAAAATCCCAATTTTAGTAGGCGGTACAGCTTTATATTATAAGGTCTTATTTGGTGACTTTTCTCTCCCTCATATTCCTCCCGATTATGAATTGAGAGAAAAACTTTATGAGATTTTAAAAAAAGAAGGAGAAATGACCTTATATTTAAAACTCAAAGAAGTAGATCCTATTTCAGCTCAAAAAATTCATTTCCATGATCATAAAAGAATAATAAGAGCTTTAGAAGTGTATATTAAGACAGGAAAGCCTATTAGTGAAGTTGGAGAAAAAGAAAAAAATGAGAATTATTTGTTCTCCAAAATAGGACTTTATCTTCCTAAGGAAATTCATTTAAAGATATTAGAGGAAAGAGTTGAAAAAATGTTTGAAATGGGATTAGTGGAAGAGGTAAGAAGATTATGGCTTAAAGGTATAGATGAAAAATATGTATCTATGCAGGGAATAGGTTATAAGGAAATTTTAGGATATCTTAAAGGGAAATATTCCCAAGATGAAGCAAAAAGATTAATTATTAAAAGGACAAAGCTTTTTGTAAAAAGACAATTTACCTGGTTTAAAAAAGATAAAGAAATTGTTTGGTTTAATGTGATGGATTATGATTTAGATGAAATTGTCTCGATTATTTATGATAAAATCATTAAAGACTTGACTTTGTATTAAGTTTATGTTTAAATACCAAAATTTTTCAATGGAAAGGCGGTGCAGTATGAATGTTTAAAAAGGCAAAGAGAATTAAAAATCTCCCTCCATATTTATTTGCCAGAATAGATCAATTAAAGGAGGAAGCAATAAGAAAAGGAATAGATGTTATAAGTTTAGGAATTGGGGATCCAGATCAACCTACCCCTCTTCCCGTTGTAGAAAAATTGTGTGAAGAGGCTTTGAATCCAGAAAACCATAGATATCCATCCTATGAAGGACTATTGGAATATAGAAAGGCTGTGGCTGACTGGTATAAATATAGATTCAATGTAGATTTAGATCCTAAAACTGAGGTTTTGTCTTTGATAGGATCAAAGGAAGGTCTTGTTCATATGCTCTGGGGAATTATCGATGAGGGAGATGGAGTTTTATGTCCTGATCCTGGATATCCAGTATATAAAATAGCAACAATACTTTCAGGAGGAATACCTTATCAAATTCCTTTAAAAGCAGAAAATAACTTTCTTCCAAAATGGGAAGATTTAGATAGTAAGATAGTGAAAAAATGTAAAGCTATGTTTTTAAACTACCCAAGCAATCCCACTGGAGCAGTGATAGATAAAAAAGGATTAGAAGAGGCAGTTTCCTTTGCAAAAGAAAATGACTTAATAATTTTCTATGATAATGCTTATTCAGAAATAACCTTTGATGGATTTGTGGCTCCAAGTATTTTAGAAATTTCAGGAGCAAAGGAAATTGCAGTGGAGTTTGGATCTTTATCAAAGACCTTTAATATGACAGGATGGAGAATTGGCTATGCGGTAGGAAATCCCTATTTAATTTCAATTCTTTCCATTATTAAAACCAACGTTGATTCTGGTATATTCCAAGCGATTCAATATGCTGGAATTACTGCTCTAAATAATTTAAGGGACCATCCAAAAGAAAGTGCAAAGATTTATCAAAAAAGAAGAGATATGGTTCTTTCTGCCTTTGAAGATTTAGGGATTCCAATTGTTCCTCCTAAGGGAACCTTTTATGTTTGGGTACCCGTACCAGAAGGATTTACATCTAATGATTTTGCTGCTCTTCTTCTTGAAGAGGTAGGAGTATTGGTGGTACCTGGAATTGGATATGGAGAATATGGAGAAGGATATATAAGAATATCAACAACTATAAAGGAAGATAGACTAATAACTGCCTTAGAAAGAATAAAGAATTTCTTAAGGAGGGATGACTGGAAATCGAGAAGGCCATCCTTGTTATTAAAATAGGAGATAAGGAAGGATTAGAAGAGTTAAAACTTTTATCTCAAACTGCAGGAGCAAAGGTAGAAGATTTTGTTTTTTATAGAAGAGACTCAATTAATCCTTCTTATTTAATAAGTAAAGGAAAGATAGAGGAATTAAAGGAAAAAGTTCTGAAAAATCAAAGTGAAATTGTAATTTTTAATGAAGATTTATCTCCTATTCAGCTTAAAAATTTAGAAAATGTAATACCATGCAAAATAATTGATAGGACCACATTAATATTAGATATCTTTGCTCAACATGCAAGAACTAAGGAAGGTAAGATCCAAGTAGAACTTGCCCAATTGGAGTATCTCCTACCAAGACTTGTGGGAAGAGGAGAAATTTTATCTCGACTTGGTGGAGGAATTGGAACAAGGGGACCTGGAGAGACAAAGCTTGAAATTGATAGGAGAAAAATAAGAAGAAGAATATACTTCTTAAAGGAAGAATTAAAGGAAGTTCAAAAGGAAAGAGAGATCCAAAGGAAAAATAGAAAAAATGTTTATCAAGTCGCATTGGTGGGATATACTAATGTAGGAAAATCCTCCCTTTTCAATTTATTGACCCATTCAAATGTAAAGGTTGAAGATCAATTATTTGCCACCTTAGATCCTACTGTAAGGAAGGTTAAATTGGAAAATAATTGGGAATTTCTTGTTATTGATACTGTAGGATTTATCAAAAATCTTCCCCCATCACTAATAACAGCCTTCAGAGCAACTTTAGAAGAAGTTTTATATGTTGACTTAATTATTCATCTTATAGACATTTCAAATCCTAATTTTGAAAATCAAATAGAGGTTGTTGAAAAATTATTAGAAGAGATTGGTGTAGAAAATAAACCTATAATAAGGGCATATAATAAAATTGATCTTCTTTCGAGGAAAGAATTAATTAAAATAAAAAAATCTATTGATTTTAATCCTTCAGTTTTTATTTCTGTTCTTAAGAATGAAGGGATAGATAAATTAAAAGCTTTAATAATAAAATATCTTTTGAAAGGGACGAGGAGATATACTTTAAGTATAGATTATAATTCTTGGAAAAATTTTCAAAAGTATACAGGAAAAATTTATATAGAAAAGCAAGAATTTAATGAAAATGAGATAAAAATTTTGGCAAGGATACCTAAAGAATTTAAAAGAGAATGTTATCCATATATAATAAAGGACTAATACTGTGATAGAAGTTTTACCATCATCTCACCATTTGGAAGCATACCAGTATCGTTATTGAAAAATATATATACCTTTTCTGGAGAAAGAACTTTTATTTTTTCTGCAATATTTATTAATTCTTCTTCAGTATAAACATAAGAATACCACTTTTCTTTTCCATGAAATCTAAGATATAAAGAATTAGTAGTAATAATTAAATCATCAGGTAATTTAGGGGCATTAATAGAAACAAAAGTTATTTTATTTTCTTTAAATTTTTCATAAAACTCCTCTCTAAACCAGTCTTTATTTCTTGGTTCAAAGGCAAATCTTTCCCCTAATTTTGTATTAATTGCAAATTCTAAGACTCTTTCTATATTATCTGATTTGAAGCTTGGGGGCATTTGAAATAAATAAAAATCTATAAAATTATCTAATGGAATAAAATACTCTTTGAATCTTTTCCATTGCTCCTTTGCAGACTCATTTAATCTATGGATATGAGTTATTGATCTATGAACCTTTATTACAAATCTTAGTTTTTCTCCATACTTTGACCAAGACTTGATAAAGCTTTCAAAGGGGAAACGGTAAAAAGTAGAATTTACTTCAACGGCATTAAAGGATGTATTCTCTATATACCATTGAAGATTTCTTTTAGGATTCCAAGAATAACTCCAACCAGAAGTACCAATAAAAATTTTCATCAATAAAATTATATCACGAATAATAAAATTTTATGGTATAATTCTAAATAATAATTTCTGAAAAGTAAAAAATGAGAAAGCAAAATTTCAAAATTTATAGATCTTCTGTTTTAGCAAAACTTTATCAACTCTATAGTATAATAGAAAACAAAAATTACCCTTCCAATGTTTATCTACAAAAAAGACTTGAGGTTAGCGAAAAAACTGTAGATAGATATATTGCAACTCTAAGGAACTATTTTGGTATTTCCATAGAATATGACAGAAATAAAAAAGGATATTACTTGTCCGAAGAAGGTAAATTTCCCTTTCCAAGACTTACAGAAGGAGAGTTATTCTCCCTTTTAATTTCTACAAAATTAGTGGAAGAATTCAAAAATACTCCCTTAGAAGATACATTAGAAACCCTTTCTCAAAAATTAGAGCTCCTTCTACCCGATGAAGTCACAATAAGAGCTAAAGAATTAGAGATGTTTCTTTCTGTTTCTCTTTCCCCTATAAAGATGAAGATTGATATAAAGAAAATCTTTGAGAAGATATTTTCTGCTATAAAAAACAGAAAAAGGATATTAATAACCTACTATTCTATAGAAAGAAATGAAATAACAGAAAGAAAAGTAGATCCTTATCATATCTACAACTATGAAGGAGTTTGGTATTTTTGTGGTTTTTGCCATTTAAGAAAGGAGATTAGAGATTTTGCCTTAGATAGAATCCAAAAAATAAATATTACTCCTGAAAGATTTGAATTCCCAAAAAATTTTAACCCCAAAGAGTACATTTTAAAAGCCTTCCGAATGTACAAGGGAAATATTATAAAAGTAAAAATACTTTTTGACCCTTATCAGGCAAGATGGATAAAAGAAAGAATTTGGCACAAAGCACAAAAAATAGAAGAACTTGAAACAGGTGAAATTATCCTTGAAATAGAAGGACATCCTGAAGAACTAAAAAGATGGATATTAAGTTATGGAAGACATGCGAAAATTCTTGAACCAAAAGATTTCAAAGAGATGGTAAAAAAAGAGTTGATAGATATCTTAAAAAATTATGAATAAAAATCTTAAAGGTCTTTTATTGACCTTATACCCCCATACAATATAACCCAAAAGGGGTGGTTTGTATGAGGATAAAATTAGTTTATGAAAGCATTGACGAGAAAAATATAATTCTCCCATGCCACTACAATTATATCCTCCAGAGATTAATATACGAAACTTTTTCTCCTAGAATAGCAAAGTGGCTTCACGATGAAGGCTTTATACTAGGAAAAAGAAAATTTAAACTATTCACCTTTTCTCGCATTCTTGAAAAAGGAAAACTTATTGTCAAAGATAAAGACCTAAAATACTTAAACTTTGGAAGAAAAATAACCTTTTATTTCTCTTCTCCTATAGATGATATCGTAGGAAATTTAGGAGAAAGAGCCTTTAGAGAAAGGGAGTTTTTCCTGTTCAAAAATAAAGTCTACATATCTCAAATTGAGATTCTCCTTCCCCCAAAAATTGAAGAAAAGGTCTATATAAAAATGTTATCTCCTCTCACAATTTATAGCACTTTTGTAAAAAATGGTTCTCGAGTTGTTCACTTTTATAGACCTTACGAAAAGGAATTTTCTAAACTTATAGAGGAGAACGCAAAAAAGAAAGCAAAAATCTTTCATAAAGATTCATATAAAGAAGGATCTTTATCTATAAAACCCTATAAATTCTCTTTAGATGAAAATAGAAAGTTAGTAATCTTTAAAAATACCCCCATAGAGGGATGGACAGGAGTATACGAACTTACAGGAGATTCGACTTTAATAATAATCACCTATGAGGCTGGATTAGGGAATAAAAATTCTGAAGGATTTGGAATGTGGGAAATATGGAGAAGAAAGGAGGATAAAGATGCTTGAGGCTATAAAAGAAATAGGTGATATCCTTATAAAGAGAAATTTGTTAGATTCTGTCGAAGTGCTTCTTGAAGATCCAAACCCTAAAGGAACCTATAAAAATATCTTTTGTCTAACCTTCGAAGAAAAAGAAGGAAACTTCATTTACACTGGGATAGAAAAAGAAAATTACGATTCTTCAAAAAAAACCAAATACCTATTCAGGAGCGGTCCTAAAAATGGAATTAATTTTACTCCTTCTACAAAAGTAACAGAGATAGATAAGACTCTTGAAATTAAAGTTTTAAATTGGTTCAAGAGCGTACTATTTCAACAGAACCTAAACTTATCCTCTGAAGAGATCACCTTCCTTAATCAAATTTATTCAGAATTAAACAATAATGCGGAAAAAATCAAAGAAGAATTTAAAACATTAAGTAAAGAAATTCCTAAAAAAGAAGGAGGAATATTCCTAACTTTAAAATTTAAAAAACAAAATGAAACAAAATATTTAGGAGATAAAGAAATATTTATAAAAATTCTAAAAGGACTCCTCCAAATAAAGGAAGAAAAGCGAGTAATAAGTAAAGCTCAATGTGCCATATGTCTTGAAGAAAAAGAAGTAACCCTTGGAGATGGAATATATACCTTCTTTACTATTGATAAGCCTGGCTATATTACTGGAGGATTTAAGGAAAAAGAAGCATGGAAAAATTTTCCTATTTGTGAGTCCTGTAGAAGAAGCCTTGAAAAGGGGAAAGAGCATATAGAGAAAGAATTAACGTTTAAAATGGCTGGACTATCCTATCAACTTATTCCTAAGTTCATAATAGGAAAAGAGTTTATTAAAGAAGACATCTACGATATATTTTTCAATTCTCCTAAATTACTCTCCTTAAAAAATAATACCTCCAAAAGATATTTAGGAGATGAACAAGATATACTTGAATACATATCTAAATATGAAGACTATTTAACCCTTAACTTTCTATTTTTAGAAAGAAAACAAAGTGCTGAAAGAATCCTTGCTCTAATAGAAGATGTATTACCCTCTAGACTAAGGACTATATTTATGGCTAAAGAAAAGATAGATAAAGTCTTTGAGAAAGAAGAATTCACCATGAGAAACCTTTGGCCCTTCTTTTCAAAATCAGATCCAGACAAAAATGAATTTGACCTTATAAACTATTTCTTAGATATAGTTGACAGGATATTCAAGGCAAGGCCCATTGATAAATCCTTTTTGCTTCAGCTACTTATGAGAAGAATAAGAATACACTTTGCTAGGGATGAATATTTTAAAAATGTAGTAGATGACGCTATAAAATCTTTTTTATTTTTAATTAATCTAAATTTAATTAATATGGAGGTGATAAATATGGAAGAAAGAGTATTTGATCCCTTCTTTGAAAAATTCTCTCCTACTTTTGATCACCCTCTAAAAAGGGGATTATTCCTTCTTGGAGCATTAACTCAATCTCTTCTTAGAGTACAATATTCTGAAAGAGGAAGTGATCCCTTTAAAAAACAATTAAAGGGATTAAAAATGGAAGCAAAAGACTTTAAAGGTCTCCTTCCCAAGGTTATAAACAAACTCCAAGAATATGACTCCTTTGATAAGGGAAAACAAAAGTTAGCAGAAGAAGCCTCCTATTATCTACTTCTTGCAGGCGATAAATGGCCTTTATCTAATGATGAACTAAACTTCTACTTTGTATGTGGGATGAATCTTTATGATGAGTTAACTTCATATATATATTAAAAATAAAAGGAGGTTAAAAACTATGGGAGAGTTAAAAAATAGGTCTGAAATTCTATTTCTTTATGATGTCACTGATGCAAACCCTAATGGAGATCCAGTAGACGAAAATAAACCAAGAATAGACGAAGAGACAGGAGTAAATATAGTAACCGACGTAAGACTCAAGAGAACAATAAGAGACTATCTTTACAATTATAAAGGCTTAGAAATATTTATTAGAGAAATAAGAGACGAGAAAGGAAAACTTAAGACAAAAGAAGAAAGGCTTAATGAATTTAAGGATTATAACGATCTAATCAACGCTTGTATAGATATTAGATTGTTTGGAGCTACCACTGCTGTAGAAGAAAAAACCATGACCTTAACAGGACCAGTTCAATTTAAATTTGGGAGATCTTTACACAAAGTAGATCTCACTTACATAAAAGGTACTACTGTGATGCCTTCTACTGCAGGTAAAGCTCAGGGAACCTTTACAGAAAAATACATCCTTCCCTATTCTTTAATAGCTTTTTATGGCATTGTCAACGAAAATTTAGCTAAAGTACAAAGAATTCCCTTAACAGAGGAGGATGTTTACTATATGCTTGAAGGTATGTGGCATGGAACGAAAAACCTAACTACTGGCACCAAATTTGGACAAGTTCCAAGACTACTATTACAGGTAATTTATAAACAAGATACTCACTCCTATATAGGAGAGTTTGATAAAAGAATAAAACTTGTATCAGATATAGAGGATGAGAAAATAAGAGATATTTCACAATTTAAGATCGACATTACAAACTTAGTAAAAGCATTAGAAGAAAATAAAGACAAGATAGAAAGAATAAAATACAAAATAGACGAAAGATTGAATTTAATAAAAGATGGAAAAGATATAGAGATAACTGAAGTTCTCTCGCAGTTTAATCTGCAAGAATTAGACTTTTAAAGGAGATGATCTTTTATATGAAAGTTATCATATTTGATATATTAGGAGATTTAGCCCATTTCAGAAAATTCTACACTACTTCTTCTCCTCTTTCCTTTCCTTTTCCTCCTCCACCTACAGTAGCAGGAATGCTAGGAGCCATTTTAGGTGTGGATAAAAATAAATATCTTGAAATTTTCTCTCTGGATAAATGTAAAATAGCTATTCAGATTCTTAATCCTATAAAAAAATTAAGATTAGGAATAAATTTAATAAATACAAAAGGAAACTATTGGATACCAGTAAAGATAGGGAAACATGATCCAAGAACTCAAGTCAAAACTGAATTCATAAAAGACGTCAAATACAGAATATACTTTTATCACAAAGACGAAGAGATTTTCAAAAAACTCACTGAAAACCTTAAAAATCATCAAACCTTCTTTAATTTTTCCCTTGGGCTTTCTGAACTTCTTGGAGATTTCCAATTTATAAAAATTGAAGAATTTGAAGAAAAAGAAAAAGAAGAAGTTTATATTTCTTCGATAATTCCTATCTCTCAAATTTTGGAAGGTAAAATAATTTTTGAAGAAGGAAAAAGCTATTTTAGAGAGCGTATTCCTTTAAAAATGAATCCTGAGAGAGTAGTAGAAAAATATGAAGATGTAATATTTGAAGCCCAAGGAAAACCTATAAAAGTTACAGTCAATAATTATTTTAAAGGAGAAGATGGAATAAATGTGCTATTTTTCTAATCTTTATTCCCATCCTGATAAATTTCTAGAAATACACTTAAAAAACGTAAAAAATTTAGCCTTAAAATTTCTCGATGAAATTCCTATCGACAAAATTCCTATAACAAAAGAAAAATTGGCAAAACTTCTAAAAATTATCACTTTATCTCACGATATAGGAAAATCAACAAAGTTCTTTCAAAAGTATCTTCTAGAAGGAGAGGAGCAGAAAGATAAAAAAACAAGACATTCTCTCCTCTCCTCTCTAATAGCATATTACATAACTAAAAAAGCCTTTATGAATGAAAGCTTAAGTGAAACTTACAAAGAATTGCTCCCTATCTTTGCTTTTTTATCGGTAAAAAGGCATCATGGAAATATAGAAGAAGTTCTTATAGAAGTCGAAATATCAGAAGAAGAAAAAGAGATCCTAAAAGCACAAATTGAAAGTATTGAAGAAGAAAGATTTAAAGTTCTCATAAAGAACATTGAGGAACCTGAATTTCAGGAGTTATCTAAGGAAAAATTAATAAAAATATTAGAATTAGTACCTAAAGAAATAAAATCTAATAAATGGACCTTAAGAAAACTAAAAAATGAAAAATCAATAGATTACTACCTTCTTAACAATCTTCTTTTCTCTATATTGATTGATGGAGATAAAAGTGAAGTAGTTATAGGAGAAGTTGAAAGAAATCCTATTGAGATACCAAATATGATAGTTGATAATTACAAAAAAACTCTTAAAAGTGAAAGGATACTAATAAATGAACTTAGAGAGAAAGCTTATCAAGAAGTTATAAACAAGGAAATAGACTTAGACCAAAGATTATATTCTTTAAATCTTCCTACAGGCTTGGGAAAAACTTTAACCTCTCTTTCTTTTGCTTTAAAATTAAGAGAGAAACTAAGAAAAAAGAGAAATTACCTTCCAAGAATAATATATTCTCTACCATTCTTAACTATTATTGAACAAAATGCTAAAGTAATAGAAGAAGTGCTTAAGAATTGTTATCCTAATGTTGATACCTCTGTTCTTTTAAAACATCATCATCTATCTGAAATTTATTATAAATATAATGAAAAAGAATTTGAACCTGATGAAGCAAAAATACTTATAGAAGGTTGGAATTCAGAAATTATAATTACTACCTTCGTTCAATTATTTCATACTTTAGTATCCAATCAAAACAGCTCTTTAAGAAAACTACATAATATATTTGGAAGTATAATAATTCTTGATGAAATTCAATCTATTCCCTTCAAATACTGGCTTTTATTAAGAGAAATTTTTATAGGCTTAGTGGAAAAATTCAACTGTTATATAATTTTCTCCACAGCCACTCAGCCTCTAATCTTCAAAAAAGAAGAGATGACTCCGTTAGTAAAAGGAGAAGATTATTTTATTAAATTGAATCGTACAAAAATAAATCCTTCCATTGAAAAACCCTTAAATTTAGAAACTCTTGTGGACCGATTAAATATAGATAAGGATAAAAGTTATTTATTTATTCTAAATACTATAAACTCTGCTAAGACTTTTTATAATTTATTAAAAGAAAAGTTTAACGAAGAAATAATATTCCTTTCAAGCCATATAACTCCTAAAGAAAGATTAGAAAGAATAGAAAAAGTTAAAACCCAAAATACAAGAATAATGGTAAGTACACAATTAGTAGAAGCAGGTGTAGATATAGACTTTGACATAGTATATAGAGATATTGCTCCCTTAGATTCAATAAACCAATCAGCAGGAAGATGCAACAGAAACTGGAAAAAAGATATAGGAGAAGTATACGTATACTCTTTGAGAGATGAAAAAAGAAAATATGCTTCCTACATCTATGACACAATCTTACTAGATGTAACGGAAAAAATTCTTAAAAAAGAAGAAACTATAGAAGAATCAAAATTCCTTGAATATATCTATGACTATTTTAAAGAACTTAATGAAAGAAAATCTAATGATATTTCTAGAAACTTATTAGAAGCAATCTACAGTTTAAGATATACAGGATGGGCTGAAAAAGAAGAGGATAGAAATATAGGAATTTCGGATTTCAAACTTATAGAAGACGCTCCTAAAATAGATGTATTTATAGAATTAGACGAAAAAGCAAGATTACTTTGGCAAAAATATTGTGAACTTAAGGAAATTAAAAATTTATTTGAGAGACGATTAGAATTCCAGAAAATTAAAGGAGAATTTTATAAATATGTAATTTCCATACCTCAAAATCTGGAAAATTTACCCCCTATAGAATATGGATTTGGTTATGTAAGCAAAGACAATCTGAAAGATTTCTATGATCTTACAACTGGCTATAAAGCTAAATCGGAGGTAATACTTTGGTAAGTTCAAAGCTTATAACAGGAAGTTTAATTGAAAGTTTTTTAATTTGTAAACGTCAGGCATGGCTCATGGCTCATCAAATAACTCCTGATCAGGAACACCCATATTTGGAATTAGGAAGACTTATTGATGAAGAAAGTTATATAGAAGAAAGAAAAAAGATAAATTTAGAAAATATAGCCATTGATCTCATAAAAACTGAAAATAGGACTTTACTAATAGGAGAAGTCAAAAAAAGTTCTAAAGCTAAAGAAGTTGCAAGATTCCAATTAATCTTTTATCTTTACATTTTGAAAAATAATTACGGAATAAATGGAACAGGAATATTATTATTCCCTGAAGAAAAAAGAAAAATTAGAGTTGAATTAACCGAAGAAGATGAACACAAAATAGAGGAGATAATACATTCATTAGAACTTGTAACATTACAAGAAAAACCCCCAAAACTTGAAAAAATAAAATATTGTATTCACTGTGCCTATAGGGAGTTTTGTTGGGCATGAGTGAAAGTATCTATATATTTACAAGTGGAGAATTAAAGAGAAAACATAACACTATATATTTTGAAACTTGTGATGGACAAAAAAAGTATCTTCCCATTGAAAATGTAAGAGATTTGCACCTTTTTGGAGAGGTAACTATAAATAAAGAATTATTAGAATTTATCTCCCAAAAAGAAATTATTCTCCACTTTTACAATTACTACGAATATTATGTAGGAAGCTATTATCCGAGAGAACATTACAATTCTGGTTATATGATTCTAAAACAAGCAGAACACTACCTTGACCCCTTAAAAAGATTAAAAATTGCCCAAAAAATTGTAGAAGGAGCAATTGAAAATATAAAAAAGGTAATTAACTATTACATAGCACGAGGAAAAGAAAACTTAGAAGAGCGTTTAGAAAGAATTGAAAAATTAAAAAAACAAATTGAAAAAGAATTAGAAATTGAAGCTCTCATGGGAATAGAAGGAAATGTAAGAGATATATATTATTCTTGTTTTAATGAAATTACAGAGAAAGAAGAATTTTCTATAGAGGAAAGAACCAAAAGACCACCCTCAAATTATATGAATGCTCTAATTAGCTTTGGAAATTCTTTATTATACACTGCTATCTTATCTGAAATATATAAAACCCATTTAGATCCAAGAATTGGTTATTTACATACCACAAATTTTAGAAGATTTACATTAAATTTAGATATCGCAGAAATCTTTAAACCCATAATAGTAGATAGGATAATTTTCAGTTTGATAAATAAAAATGAGATTTCTCCAAAAGACTTTGAAGAAAAATTAGAGGGAATATATTTAAAAGAAAAAGGGATGAAATTATTTGTACAAAATTTTGAAGAGAAAATGAAAACCACAATACAATACAAAAACTTAGGGAAGGTATCCTATAGAAGGCTCTTAAGAATTGAATTATACAAACTAGAAAAACATCTACTTGGAGAAGAAGATTATAAGCCCTATATTTCTTCATGGTAATATGTATTTAATTATGGTCTATGACGTAAACCAAAAAAGAGTTAGCAAAGTATTAAATATAGCAAGAAAATATCTGGAATGGATTCAAAATTCTGTCTTAGAAGGAGAATTAACAGAGGCAAAATTTGAAAGATTAAAAAGAGAGATTGAAGGATTTATAGATAAAGAAGAGGACTCAGTGATATTCTACATAATGAGAACCACAAAATATAGTGAAAGGCAAATAATTGGAATAGAAAAGAATAAAAGGGAAAAAATATTGTAAATTCTTCTAAATATTATTTTTACTATATTCTTTGAGGTCGACAGAAATTTCAACAAAATTTTAAAAGAAAAATTAACTAAAAATTAGCTAAATACTAACTTTTCATCAATTTTTACCCAAAAATTTGTCTAATAACCTTTCTTTCTAATTTAATTCACATTTTATTTTATTCTTAAAAGCTTATTTCTCTGTCGACCTCCGATAACCCCCTAAACCCTAGGAGATCGACAGTAATATATTTTTTTAACCTAAAACCTCTTTACTCCTTATCTTTTCTATGTTATACTTTCTCTAAAATTGTAGCTTTCCTATGAGGGAATTAATTTTTAAATATTAGTTCTGTAGCTCTATTAACGGGTTTGTAGCGTACCTATAAGGGATTGAAACTTGTGAATCTATACAGAAGAAGTATTGATATTTTTTAGTTTGTAGCGTACCTATAAGGGATTGAAACTAATGAGGCTGTCATAAAAATTGCTGTCTTCTTTGCAAGTTTGTAGCGTACCTATAAGGGAT
>CALHLF010000012.1 GCA_938034905.1 uncultured bacterium
GAGTGTTATTAGGAATTGCTAATTGAGAAATTAATTCATTAATGATAGAAGGAATTTTTATTTTAAGTAAACTGAATAAGAGGGATATTACATAAATATCCAGAGGAAAAAAGGTTATAACCTTTTTAAGAATTTCTTTAAGCTCTATTTTGTTATTGAAAGCTATTAGGGAAACGGCATAGGCTAATCCAAAGACAATAAAAGAGTTGCCAATGTCAAACATTGCCATCATTAGAACTCCCTGATCTCCATATAGAGTTTGGATAAAGGGATAAGCAAATAAACCAATATTATAACCACACATAGATATAAGAAGTGACCACTTTGTTTTCTCCTCAATGTAAATTTTCTTTAAAAGGAGATAGGAAAGTAGAAAAACTATAGTTCCTATCAATACTGCAGAGATGGGAAGGATAATAAGATGGAAATTTACAGTAGATTTTATAAATACGTTAAATATTGTAGCAGGAAGGGTGATGTATATCACAAATCTACTTAATACATTTCCTGTATTTTCAGGTAAAATTCTTAAATTTTTAATGAAAAAGCCCAATAAAATGATCAATATATTAATTAAAATCTTGTCCCACATATTGAATCATTATATGCACATTGGAAGAATTATACAACTATAAAAAAGGGGAGGAACTTTTGGTTCCTCCCAAGATTTTTTGAGAGATTTTATTATTTTATTGGCTTTGTGAAGAAAAATTTAAGTAGGGGCAATATTGAAAACCTCTAAATCTTATTATTCTTCCTACATTATATTCTCTAAAATTTGCTATATTTTGATTTAGTAAATTTAATACCTCTTTACCATCTACCCTTACCTTTACTGCTTTAAATATTTTAGTTACTGGTGATTCAAATCCTTCTACTTCTATTTTGCTTCCTACCTTTAGTTCTTTAACCTGGAGCCAATAAGGTCCCAAGATCACTTGTTTGTCCCCTGAAGTAGTTTTTATAGTTACTGTTAGGGCTGGAGTGTTCTCTATTTTAGATACAGTACCTGAAATTTTTGTAATACTTATATCATTTGAGTTTACACCTAACCCAAAACCCCACTTGGGACCAAAAGCATAGGACAAAGAAAAGATACTAAGAATAACTAAGCTTAAAATTACTAATCCTTTGAACCTCATTTTACTATACCTCCTATTTTTTATCTTTTTCCTCAAGGTTTACCCTGAGTTTGGTTATGATTTTAGAAGACTAAGCTTAAACAGAAATTAGATCATCCTTAAAATTTACTTAAAAAATTTCCTAATCAAATTTGACTTTTAAGAATATTAGACAGCTAAATAGTAAGGATATAAATTCTTAATCTAAAATTTATCAAAAATAAGGATCTTGAGAGTTTTATATTTACAAATTAAATTTATGAACTTATAATTTATTAATATACATGGTTTTTGCACAATATTAAATGGAGGTTTAAAATGGATAAAGTCGCAATAGTAAGGACAAAGGAAAATATTTATGAATCCTTAGGAAAAGCTTTAGATCTTATTGGAGGAATTGAGAGATTTGTAAAAAGGGGAGATACTGTTTTAATAAAACCCAATGCTTTTATTAGTAGAGAAGAGAAGGGATTTATAACAGATACAGAAGTAGTAATATCTTTAGCAAAACTCTGTAAGGAGCAAGGGGCAAAGGAAGTATATATAGGAGAAAGAACTCCAGTAGTTTTTAAATGGTATTCAAAGGAGAAGATCAATTTTGCTGAAGTTATTTGTTTTGATGATGTTCCCCAAAACCTGAAGCTTATTCCCAATGCAAGAGTTATCAAAACCGCAGTCCCTATACCAAGAATTGTTGAAGAATGTGATGTTTTTATAAATGTTCCTGGACTAAGATTTCATGCCTTATCTCTCCTTTCCAATGGTATGAAAAATATGATGGGTATAATGCCTAAAGAAACCACTCATATCATTCACATTTCTGGATTAGAAGATGCAATTGTAGATCTAAACAATTTCAGGAGGAGTAATCTCATAGTTTCTACAGCAATACACACATTAGTGGGTAATTTTCCTGTAGGAGGCTATGGGATCAAGAGCGATACCTTAATTGTGGGAGATAATGTGGTTGCTGTAGATACAGTTTCTGCTAAGATATTAAAACTTGAGCCAAGGGAAATAAGACATTTGCTATTAGCAAATAAAATAGGGCTTGGTCCCATAGATTTATCTGAGATAGAGATATTAGGGGAATCAATAGAATCTTTAGAATGGAGAGAAAAAATTGAAAAACCAATTATAGATTATACTCCATATAAAGAGAGAATAAATATAATTGATCCTTCTAACTCTTGTATTTGCTGTAAAAGAGCTTTTGCCTGTGGACTTTCTGATATACTTGAAAAAGATAAAGATCTAAATCTTAAGTATATTACTGCTGTAATAGGACCTGTTGAAAACTTAGATAAATATGAACTTACAGAGAAAATTATCTTATTTGGAAATTGCACTTATCCCTATAGGGACAGGGGAATTTATATCCAAGGATGTCCCCCAAGAGCAAATATGGCAAAACAAGGGGTAAAGGATCTTATAAATAAATAATTCTTCCTTCATCGGCTGACTGTCGAGCTTTCAATGCAATCTCAGTAATATAGAAGGAATCTTCAGCACTTACCATACACTTTCCTTCTCCTTTTATCTCTTTAACAAAATCTAAGAATATATTTCCCTCTGGAAGAAGAGGCAATTCCTTCCATTTATTTTCTTTATTTATAAGAAAAACCTTGTTCCATATAACCTCAATTATTCCATCGGTACCAACTACTCTAAGACGGTCATCATCATGAGATAAGGCAGATTCAGGGCGAAGGTAATCAATACTTAATGAAGCAAAGATTTCATCTTCAAGAATAAATTGACAAAGAGCTGTTACTTCTAAATCTCCATGATCTCTATTATATTTTTTGGAATGAAGAGCATATACTGATTTAAATCTTCTTCCACTAAACCAATAGATCCAATCTATGGCATGGATTCCCACCCAAGGAATAGTACCTCCAAAGGACTCTCTATGTTTATAAAATTCATCACGGTTTCCTAATTTATAGGATTTTTGAGCATTTATCAGGCGAATTTCCCCAATAGCTTTTTCTTTAACCTTTTCCCATGCAGTTAAGAACCAAGGTTTGTATCTTATTCCAAACATGGCACAAAATTTTTTATTAGAGGAATAATAAACTTCTTTAAGTCTCTCAAGATCTTTAAGATCTGTTGCCACAGGCTTTTCAGAAAAAACATTTATACCCATCCTTAAAGAATCTATGTTGACCCTTGCAAGATCTCCAAAATAACAAGCAGAAACTGAAATATCAGGATTTAATTTCTCCAGCATCTCCAAATAATTATCAAAAACTTGAACTTCCTCTTTATTATCAAGCATATTGAGTATTTTATCTATTTTTTCCCCTTTAGATCCCGGTGCCACCCCAACAATCCTGCACTCTTTATCCTTCCTAACTCCCGAAATAACATAATTTATATGCCCTGAAGCCCCTATAATACATATTCTCATATCTTCCTCCTATTCTTAACTTAATTCTTGTATTATTCTATTCCAAAGCCATACCGTTAATGGATCAGAAAAATCTTTAAAAGATAATGTAGTTATAAAGATTTTACCATTTTCGTAGGGAATTTCTAAGAGGTATCCTCCCAAAAGAAGGATCCATCCATAGATTGATCCTGCCAAGATATTTTCAGAATCTCTTGGCTCAATTCCAACTATCAATTTTTCAGGAATAAGATGAGAGAAAGAAAAATCCCAGGGATTTGGAAGAGGAAGTTCTGAGAAAAATTTCTTTTTTCTGTGAAAGTTGAAATTATTTATCCAATCTCCGTTATAAATATCCTTTTTTCTTGAAACAATTTGCCAATTTTTCTCTTCCTTTAAAAATCCTAATGCATATTCGTCAGAAGCTAAGATTAATAAATTTCCACCTTTTTTTAGAAAATCTTTATCTTCCTCAGAAAGACGACTTTTTATTCTTAAATTATCTTTCTCTTTTTTAACTTCTTCCTTAGGGAAAATATAAAAATCATAAAAATTTTTCCCAATAACTCTTTTGTTTTTATCCTTTAAGTATAAAATAAGACGTTTCTTAGTTATGGATTTTACTTCTGGAAATTCCAATAAAAATTCCCCTAAGTTTTGCCATTGTTTTAATTTTAAATCTTTTAGGTTTTTTTCAAATATATTTTCTGAATCCTCGAATTTCACTACTATATTAGAGGGTGAATCTAAATACCCTTGTAAGGAAATAATTGTTTTTTCTCCACTATACCAATTAGGTTTATATGTTGATAGAGCTATAAAATTTATGTTGTTTAACCATTTTAAATCTTTATAGAAAATTTTAGGGTTTCCCCAAGGATCGAGAAGACCATTAGATTCCCAGAATACATCAGTAAGTTCTGTAATTATATATCCTTTTATAGGTGGATATTTTCTTATGACCTCTATCTCATACTTTAAAGACAAAAATTCATGCCTTTGGGTTTCCCTTATAAATTCCTCGAAGGTTCCAAAGGGATCATTTAATTTCCAAAGATGAAATCTTTCTCTTATATTCCAAGGAGGTAAAGACTCCATATATTGGGGAATATGAAAAATAAAATTTTCTGGAATATTATAAAGTCCCCAATTTCCAAACTCTGAAATTACAAGAGGTTTTTTCTCCTTTTCTGCATCTCCGTAGGGACTATAAGTCCAGAAATCTCTTTTAGAAAATCCCTTTACATAATCTTCCCATTTTTCACTATGATCTGGAATAGAAGTATAAAAATGAAAATCCTCTAAATCAGTTTTAATGTGAAAATTAGGAATACAAGGAGAATTATCCACTACAAGTCTTGTAGGGTCAAACTCTTTAACAAATTTGTACATTTTCTTTAACCATTCTCTATTTTCTCTTATATTTAAATCTATTCCCCAACTTTCATTTACAATTCCCCAAATTATTATAGAGGGATGGTTAAAATCTCTTTCTATCATTTCGATGAGAAATTTTTCTATCCTTTTTCTTGATTCTTCTGTTAAATTTTCCCAATAAGGAAGTTCCTCCCAAATTAATATTCCCAAGTGATCTGCCCAATATAGATATTCGGGTAATGGAACTTTTACATGAACTCTTAAAAGATTTAGACCCATTTCTTTTACCCTTTGAAATCTCTTTTTTATTTCCTCAGAAGAACTGGGAATATATATCTTTTCCGGATAAAAATCCTGATCTAAAACCCCAAAGATATAAATAGGCTTGTTATTTAAATATATCTCTCCATCCTTTACTTCAATTTTTCTCATTCCAAATTCAGTTTTATAAACATCCTTTAAGGAATCTCCTTTATATATTTGTAATTCTAAGCTATAAAGATTTGGATTAACTATATCCCAAAGAATCATCTCAGGAAAGAAGAATTCAATTATTTCTTTTTCAGAATTGATCTTAATTTCTTTAAAAAATATTTTTCCTATGGGATCTATAATTTTTAAGTTTATATTACAGTCTTCATCTAATTCCTTTAGATAAATCTCAATCTTTGCTTTTTTTTCATCTATATTAGGAAATATCTTAATTTTTTCTACATATGGAGTTTCTACTTTTTCCAAATATACCTTCTGCCATATTCCACTAATATTCCCATACCAAAGATCGTGAGCCTTTCCATGAGGAATTTCATCTTGAGGAAAATTAGGAAATTTTTCCTTATCTGTATTTGAATCAATAACCTTAACTAAAAGTTCATTTTCTCCATATTTTATAAAATCATTAATTAAAAATTGAAAGGGTAAAAATCCACCTTCGTGATCTCCAACAAATTTTCCATTTATCCATACCTCACAATAATAATCTACAGAGTAAAATTTTAAAAAAATTTTACTCTTTAACCAATCATGAGGTATATTGAAGGTTCTTTTATAATAAAAGGTTCCATAATAATCCTTAAGTTCTGGAAATTCAGCCTGAATGATAGAAGGAACATAGATTTTTCTTTTATCTTTTGCATCTTCCAGCCAAAAATCCCATAACCCTTCCAAGGACAAAATTTCTCTACCCAAGATATCAAACCTCCTTCTTTTATATTACTATTCATTTAAGCTCTAAATATCTGAAGTAGTCGAAATCAAATACAGACCCACCAATAGAATAAGGAGAATATGCTGTAATTCCTATCTTTGTTATATCAAAATCATTCTTTACTTGTTTTTCAAAAGGTATCCAATTTTCTTTCTCATTAAATTTATAATAGGCAAACCATTTTTCTCCGTCGGTTCTTAATCTTAGATAATATAATTTCTTATTAGGAATGTTTTCTAAAGTAAATTTCTCATACTCTTCATTATTCTTTCTTACTAATTCTAATAATACTTTTCCTTTTTTCTTTGTTCTAATAAATTCTAAATAATGGTTATAATTATCAAAAACTATTAGGCCTGATCTATCTTGTTCTTCCTCAGATATAACCTCAATTTTAGTAAAAATTTCAAATTTTCTATCCAAAGTATATTGAGTGAAAATATTAGATACATCAAGGGGAGAAGAAATTATAGAAGAGATATCGGACATTATAGTTCTTATTCTCAAAAATCCCTTCCTTTCTAATAGAGAATAATCAAATTGTCCTGTAATATTCCATTTTGAAAAATCTAAATTCTCAGAGGAAAAATCATCAGAAGATGCCCTTTGAGGCTTAGGAACACCAGAAGGAAAGGGCTGAGGAGTATTAGTGGGACCTATAACTTTTAATTTCCCATCGGGGGTGAATATAAGTCTATCAATAGCTAATTGTCTAAGGTGAGTTCCTTCTTTCTTCATTTGAGTATGATAAATGATAAAATACTCTTTTCCATCGGGAGTTTTTATCACACTATTATGTCCTGGTCCTGAAACATACTCTGTTCTACTTAAAATAGGATTTTCTAAGGCTTTTATAAAGGGACCTAAAGGAGAATTGGAAACTGCATATCCGACAGAATATTCTGGACTTGCAAAAAAGTTTGCTGAATAAAAAAGATAATATTTTTTATTATATTTAACAACAAAAGGTCCTTCATTCCATTTGGAATTTCTCTCCCATAGTTGAGTAGGAGATGTTAAAAATATTGGTTCTCCTATAGTATTTAAAAGATCTTCAGATAATCTAACCACATATATATCACTGGTAGGATTTTCTGAAACATCTCTTGAAAAATATAGATAAATTTTTCCATCATCATCTATGAAGGGATGAGCATCTATTACTGCATACCCAAAATCAAAAAGGGGAGCCTTTAAGTCTTTAAAGGGACCTAAAGGAGAATTAGAAATCGCAAGACATATTCTTAAAGTTTTCTTTCCCTTTATATATCCCCGAGCACTGTAGAATAAATAGAATTTACCATTTTTATAAAGTACCTCCGGTGCCCAAAAGGAATCTTTTCCCCAAGAGTTCTCATTGCTTTCATATGCCCATCCTCTGTATATCCAGTCTACTAAGTTATTAGATTCCCATACTTCAAATCCTCCTTGAGGGCCTGCTCCTCTTTCTGAAGTTGCATATAAGTAATATTTTCCTTTATAAAATAGAACAAAGGGATCCGCTACTTTATAGACATTCAAGGGATTTTTGTATCTTAATTCTTTATCCTCACTAAACACTAATATCACTCCTAAAAGAAAAATTATTATTAACAACCAAAATTTTTTCATGAAATTACCTCCTTATTTTCCTCCAAATCCTGATAGGGTTATACCACGGATATAGTATCTCTGAAGGAAAACAAAGAGAATCAAAGCAGGAAGTGCCGTTAGAAAGGCTCCCGCCATCATGGTTCCGTAAAAATGGATATATCTTCCCTGAAGAGTAAGCATTCCTACAGGAAGAGTTCTTTTTTCAGGAGAAGAGAGACAAATAAGAGCCCAAAGGTAATCATTCCAGTTAGATAAAAAATTCATAAATCCTAAGGTTAGAAAAGCAGGCTTAGATAAAGGAATTATGATTTTAAACAGAATATATAATCTACCGGCTCCATCTATTTTTGCAGCTTCATCTAACTCATAGGGAATTGTCAAAAAATATTGTCTTAACATAAATATTCCCCAGACACTGGCTAAACCAGGGAAGATAATAGCTTTTAAATCATCAACCCAACCAAAACTATCTATGGTTAAATAGTTTGGGATCAAATATATTATACCTGGAATAGTCATAAAGCTTACCAAAAACCAAAAATATTTATCTCTTCCTGGAAATTTCATCCTTGAAAAGGCATATGCAGCAAGGGTAGATACTATTAAACCTAATATACTATATGAAAAGGCTGCTATAAAACTATTTCTAAACCATAAAAACACTGGTGTATCTATGGGATTTCTCAAAATTTTCCAATAATTTTCCCATACCGGAGGAAAAGGGATCCATTTCACAGGCCAAGCTATTGTTTCATGTTCGGGTTTTAAAGAAGTTATAAACATCCAATATATAGGAAAAAACCAAATAATAGCAAGAAGGGTTAATATTAAATAGAGACCAATGTTTAAAATACTTTTTCTAAATTTGTAATCCATTATTTATCCTCCTCTCACTCACTGTGGGTGAAAAAGCGAACCTGCAAAAAAGTTATAATTATCATTATTAAGGCTGTTAAATATGCCATAGCCGATGCAGATCCCATTCTTAAATTTGTTCCAAAACCCTCATTATAAATATGTAGCATAACTGTAACAGTGCTTCTTCCAGGACCTCCTTCTGTCATAAGTTGGGGTTGCCCAAAAAGATTAAAGGAAGCTATTATTGTAGTTACAAAAATAAAAAGAGCAATGGGTTTTAGAGAGGGTAAAGTAATATATCTAAAAGCTTGCCACCATCCAGCTCCATCAATTTTAGCAGACTCATAGAGTTCTTCTGGGATATTTTGGAGTCCAATTATAAAATAGACCATATTCCATCCTACAGTCCACCATACTGTGGCTATAACTATAGAAATCCACGCACCGGGTTGTTGGGTTAGCCAAGGTATATTCTTAATCTTGAAAAGAGAGTAGAGTATGTAGTTTAAAAGGCCAGATTCATAATTAAAAATCCATCTCCAAATAACAGCAACAACAGAAACAGTCATAGCAGTAGGTAGAAAAAATGTGGTTCTAAAAAGGCCTTTTCCCTTTTTTGCAGAACTTACCAATAGAGCAAGAATAAGTGCAATTCCTACTAAGAAGGGAACACTATAAAAAACAAATTGAAGAGTATTCCAAAGAGCCTGCCAGTAGTATTGAGCAGGAACATTTCTAACAAAAAAAAGATCTAAATAATTTTTAAATCCCACAAAGGTTCTTTCTCCACTTAAAACATCCCATTTATGAAGACTAATCCAAATCCCTTTAAAAACAGGATAAAAGGCAAAGATAGAAAAGAATATTGCATGAGGAAGAAGATATAAATAAGGAGTTAATAAGCCTTCATCTCCAAATAGCTTTCTTTTCATTTTCATTTTTCCTCCTTAAAAAAAAGCAGTGGGAAAGTCTCCCACTGCTTTAATCTAAATTATTCAGAAGCCAAAATTTTATTCGCAAGCTCTACTGCATCATCCATTGCCTTCTTTGGATCCTTCTTAAAGGTTAGAGCAAAGTTTAGAGCGTCCCAGATTGGTCCTGTAGCCTCACCATATTTAGGGAATAATGGGGGAAATACAATGTAAGGAGGAATCTCTTGGCCAAGTTTCCCAATATATGGTATCTTCTTAAAATCGCTACTTCTTAATACTGATAATCTTGCAGGTAATTGTCCTGCCTTTGCCCATTCTAAGCTTTTTCTACTTACCCATCCTATAAAGGTCTTGGCTGCAGATAGTTTAGCAGGATCAGGGGTTCTTTGTCTGAATACTACAAAGTTATGAGAACCAGCCCAATTTGCTAAGGTTTTTGTTCCCAATTGGGGGACTCTTCCTGCACCAAATTCTAAGCCTGGTTGTTCTTGGTATGCAGTTAGCATCCATATACCATTAAATTCCATAGCACAAGTTCCCCTTTTGAAGGCATCCACATCTGCATCTACTGCTACATTTTCAGGAGAAACTTTATGAACTTTCACTAAATCAACTAAGAATTGTAATGCATCTACGCCCTCTGGAGAATTAAACAGTGCCTTCTTGTTATCAGGAGTAAATAATGTTCCACCATTACCAAAGAAAATGGAGTACCAGATCATAAAGTTAGGCCAACCCACAGGAATCATTGTTCCCCATTGATCTATCTTGCCATCTCCATCTTTATCTTTTGTAAGTTTCTTTGCAAATTCAATAAATTCTGCTCTATTCTTTGGTGGTTTTTCTGGATCTAAACCTGCCTCTCTAAAGAGCTTTTTATTCCAGTAGAAAACTAAGGGATGCACATCTAATGGTATAGCATATCTTTTTCCTTCGTATACTCCTGCTCTCCAAACCGCTGCAACAAAATCTTTTTCTGAAAGTCTTAATTCTGCTGCTAAATCATCTAATGGAATAATTACTCCTCTTGGTACATAAGCAGAAATCTGATCCAAATGCATAATTCCTACATCTGGTGGTTTTCCTGCTGCAACTGCTGCTACCACTTTTGTATAATAGTCACCCCAAGGCATAATGGACATTTTAACCTCAATTCTTCCTGCATAGGTTTTGTTAAATTCGTCTACAAGATTTTGCATGTATCTTCCATCAGGTCCTGTAAATCCATTCCAAAATGTTATCTCTACCTTTCTTTGGGCAAGTCCTGGGCCTATTAATAAACTTAATACTAAGAAAGAAACTAAAATTAAAGAAATCTTCTTAAACATTTTTTTACCTCCTAAAAATTTTTATTTTAGGAATAAAGGGAAAAATCTTTAAAAGTTTTAATCACCTCCCTTCAAATAAGAAGACCTAATTTTTGATAGGCAAAATCCATAGCAATTTTTGCTGCGCCTGTCATTCCTGCCTCGTTGCCCAAAGAAGCAAAGACAATTTTTACTGCTTCTGCTGGCATTGAAAACACTCTTTCCTTTAAAGTTTCCCTAAGAGAATTCATAATTAATTCCCCTGCCTGCATAACTCCACCACCTAAAATTAGAAGTTCGGGATTAAAAAGATTTATTAAGTTGGCTATTCCAATCCCCAAATAATGTCCCGTATCCTTTAAAATTTCTAAAGCTAAAGGATCTCCCGACCATCCAGCTCGGGAAACAATCTCTCCTGTTATCTTTTCTAATTTCCCCTCTACTAAATCATATATTAAGCTTTTTCTTCCTTTTTCTATTGACTCTTTCGCTCTTCTTGCTATTGCAGGTCCTGATGCGATAGCCTCGAGACATCCCCTATTTCCACAGCTACATCTTGGACCATCATCTAAAATAGTTGTGTGTCCAATCTCTCCTGCTCCTTCACTTACTCCCTTATATAGTTTTCCATCAATGATAATTCCCGCTCCTATACCTATCCCTACATACATACAAACCAAATTATCAACTCCCTTTCCTGCACCAAAAAATTTTTCTCCTAAGGTGGCACATCTTACATCATTTTCTATAAGGACAGGAATTTTTATCCTTTGGTATAGAAGTTCTCTGATAGGAACATTATGCCATCCAAGATTAGGGGAAAATTTTGAAACTCCATTTTTTGTATCTACAAGTCCAGGAACCCCAATTCCTATAGCTAAAACCTTTTCCCTTGGAACATCTGCTAAGATAATTATTTTTTCTATAGCCTCTAAAATTCTATTTATCACTGCATCTTTTCCTTCATGAGGTAGGGTAGGAATCTTTAATTTATGTATAGGTTGTAGGCTAAAATCCATAAGGAGTGTAGAAATATATGTCATTCCTAAGTTTATTCCAATCACATAACCTGCATGGGGATATATCTCCAAAAATACAGGAGGTCTTCCTCCTGTAGAATTTGCAGTTCCTGTCTCTAATATAAATGACTGTCTTTTCAGTTCTTCTGTTATTATTGTAACTAAAGCAGGAGAAAGATTTGTTCTTTCTGAAATTTCTTTACGAGATATAGGAGCAAACTTAGCTATAGTTTGAAAAACAATCGCTTTATTATTTTTTCTTAATCCTTTCTGATTAGCCATAAATTCCTATTAATTTAAATTATAAATTAAGTTCTCCTTATATTATCTTTAATATAAAACTGTATTTAATTAAGTCTTTCAATCTTATTTCTGTATTAAGTTTTTTATAAAATATCTAACTTAACTTAAACTTAATTTAAATTCTAAAAAAAGTTTAAGATAATTTTAATTTTTTGTCAAGATTATTTTTTATTTGAGAAATAAATGAGAATTTTCTTGGCTTAGCTAATATTTAACAGTATTATGTAAACCTAATATTTTTAATGGAAAAAAACTTTATCTACTGCACCTACAAAGTCCCATCCACTTCCACCTATTCTTATCTCCTTTAAATATGGGTGGGATAAAATGTTTTCTGCGATTTTAGGATCTTGCATTAAATCTACCTCGAAGTGATAGAAATCTCCACTCTCAATTTCTGTTACATTATTTTCTGGGTAATTTATAGTGCTTCCCTTCAAGATAAAGCAATTTTTATAAATATATTCCTCATTATTTTGATCCACAAATACTAATTCAACACTTGCAGGATATTCCCCTCCAGCCCAGCCATCGGAATCTAACTCCTGAAGGGAAATTAATATATCGAAGGCAAGTTTTAAAGTTTTCTTCCCAGTGAGATCATAGTTTCCCAAAGATTGTTTAATTCCAATATATCCACTATCTTTTTCTGAATTTCTTCTTGCCCAAATAAAATAATCTATAAATATTTCTGCCTCATATTTATTAAAATTCTTTATATTTATTAATACTACTTCCCACGGAGAAAGATCTCCACTTTCAAAATTCCCATTCTGAATTAAATTTAACTCTTCAATCTCTTCTTCTAAAACCTCTTCCTCTAATATTAATTCTTCGGATTCTTCTTGAGCTAAAGTAAAGTTAAGGATTAACAATACAAAAAGAAAAAGGATTTACATCACATTTATTATGTTATATTCCCCTCCATTATATTTTCTATGATGTTATCAATAAACAAAAAATTATTTTAACTTCAAAATTCTGCTTCAGGAATTGGAAGAAAAACTTCCTCTTCATAGGGAGATTGTAGATCTAAAATCTGCAGTTGAGAACTTAGTCCTTTCCCAAAACCAAACGGAAAAGAAAATAGAAGAACTTATTTAGGCTCAGAGAAAGTCCGAAGAAAGACTATCAAAAGTTGAGATAGCTATTCAAAATCTTACTGAATCTCACAAAAAGCCGAGGAGAGAATTTCAAAATTAGAAGTAGCTGTTAAAGCTCTCACTGAAGCTCAGAGAAAAACCGGGAAGAAATTAGAGAATTGACTTTAGTAGTAAAGAATATGCAAAAACAATTGAATGGAATAACAAGAGAGTTGGGAGGCTTATCTCATAATATTGGCTTTCAGCTTGAAGATAGGGCTTATAGATCTTTACCTTATCTTTTAAAAAGAGATTTTGGAATTGAAATAAAAGAGAAACTCGTTAGAAAGTTTATAAAAAACAAAAAGGGAGAAAGAGATGGAAAGAGATATTTACAGTAGGAGAAGCAAAAGCAAATCTCTCCCTAAGACACATTATTGATAGATTAAAGGATATTAAAGAAATAATTTCAGAAGAGATATTTCCTATTGTTGTTACATATATGACAGAGCCGGAGATAGAGGAATTCGCAAAAAATAAAGGAATAAAAGTATATTATTCTTATGATTTTAAACCTATTCATTGACATATCCCCTTTTCTCCATCATACTCAATGTTAATAAAGTTTCAAGTTGGGTGAAAACGTAAAAATTCATATTTTCAAAATCTCCTATTCCCTTTTTATTTTCAAATCTTTGGATTAATTTTAAAGTTTCCAAAGCCTTCTTTTTATTCTCCATCTTCATATATAACCTACTAATTAAAGAATAGATAGTAGGATCCTCATTATTAACTATTTTTTCTCCCTTTAAATGGTAATAGGAATATATCTTACCATTTTTATATAATTCCATATTATTAAAATTAAGAAAATTATCAATATTTTTCTTATTCTCCATATTTAAAGCAATTAAGACTTGTTCAAGGATATTAATATTTTCTGTAAAGATATATTTCTTTGAGATATAGTCATATTCCTTTGGAAAAAAGGGAGAATGGGTTTTAGTATAACCTTCTAAAATGTTTTTGGCAGAAGAATAGTATTTTTTAAATTCAGGAAGATATAGAGAGATTTTCTTAATTTTCTCTAAATCTAAATAAAATAAAGAGATTTTAAATATCTTTTTCTTTGAAGTTCCATCATAAGTATCTAAGAAGTATTCTCTAAAGGTATTATACTTTAAAATTCCATCTGCAATTTTTTGGGCTTCTTTTAAATACTCTTCTTTCCTAAAATTTTCATATGCTGATACTAAATTGTAAAGAATTCTGAGAGAGTCTATAAGAGCAGTAGCATTATCAGGTCTTAAGGTTTTTCTATTAATTCTCCAATAGAGGTATCCTTCCTGGGAAAGGAAATATTTTTTAATATTTCGTAGTAAAATATCAAAGAGTTTTTGCTCTTTTTTCTGTAGGGCATATTCCATTAATTCTCCATAGGATTCTAAAAGGGAGTAGTTAGAGGGCTTATTATTCCTTATTTCTGATATAATAAGCCCTCTTTTATCTATAAATCTTTCCCTTAAGAATTTTATAAGATCTTTTTCTGATACTTTCTTTTCTAATTCCTTTAAATGGTTTTTAACTCTTAAACCATAAAAATAATCTTGGATATTATCAATAAAAATTATCGGAATTACTATTATTAAGAGTATTAAGATAAATTTTTTCATCTACCAGTTATCTTAAAAGTTATAGGATAGCTTAATTTATCAAATTCTGGAATTTTTATCCTTAGACCCTCTGTATTTTTTTCAAACTTCAATTCTCCCTTTAACCCTAAAATCTCTACTTTTACGATTTCTTTTTGATAAAGAGTAAGATCTCTACTTAAAGATTTTATAATTATCTCCTCCCCTTCTGGTTTGTTCATTAAGATAGCATAAAGAATATCTCCCTTTGTAGTGAATCTAAAATCTTTACCTGTATAGGTTATCTCTTTTTCACTGAAAGAGCCACTATCCCCTCTTGTAGGCCCTTCACCATAAATTTTCCAAGGTCTTGTGCCATATATAGCTTCCCCATTTTTAAGAAGCCACTCTCCTATTTCAAGAAGAATCTTTTTAGCAGGTTCTGGTATAGTTCCGTCAGCTTTGGGACCAACATTTAAAAGAAAATTCCCATTTTTGCTTACTATATCTATAAGTTCCCATATTAATTCCTTTGAAGGTTTATATATGTCATTTTCAATATATCCCCAGGAAAGACGAGAAATAGAAGTATCAGTTTGCCAGTATATAGGATCAATATCTGCCAATTTTCCTCTTTCCACGTCAAATACTGCACATTCTCTTGGTACTGCTTTTAGTTTATAATTTATTACTACTCCCTTTTGCCACTCATAGGCTCTATTATAGTAATAAGCAAAAAATCTTTTTAAGTAGGGTTCAAAGGCAGGTTGCTCAATCCACCAATCGAAATATATAAGCTGAGGCTGATATTTATCTACAATTTCAATAAGACGTAAGAGCCAATCTTCTAAGAATTCTTCTGTAGGTTGCATAGTATCAGGTTGTGCAGGACCATAAAGGTCAAAATATTCTTTATCTCTCACATCCGAGTCAAATTTCATCCCTTCATTGAAAAACCACCAGTGTTCTGCCCTATGGTAGGATATTCCAAAGGTTAGATAATTTTCTTTTACAGCTCTTGCCAGCTCCCCAATAATATCTCTTTTAGGCCCTACTTTACTTGCAGACCATCGAGTATAACTACAGTCATACATAGCAAATCCATCATGATGTTCTGCAACAGGCACCACATATTTTGCACCAGCTTTTTTGAATAAATCTGCCCATTCATAGGGATCAAATTTTTCAGCCCTAAAAAGAGGTATGAAATCTTTGTATCCAAATTTTTTGTGATCTCCATAGGTTTTTATATGATGTTCATATTCTGGAGTTCCTTTTATATACATATTTCTTGGATACCATTCATTTCCAAAGGCAGGAACAGAATATACTCCAAAGTGAATAAATATGCCGAATTTAGCATCTTTATACCATTCTGGAATTTTATATTTCTTTAAGGATTCCCATGAAGGTTCAAAAGGTCCTTCTGGCATTTTTACCTTCATAGTATTCTTCCTCCTTTTTTCTTTATAATATGATATAATAAAAAAGGAAATAAATCTAACTTTTAATCCGTCTAAAAATAATAGTAAAAAAAAGGAGGTGTAAGGTATGAACAAAAAATTTCCCAAATGGTTGCCTTATGTTATAGCAGGATTAGCTGTAGTTATAATCTTAGTTATTATTTTCTCCACAACGGGAAAGAAGCCAGTAGAGGAAACAACAGCCCCTAAAGAGGCCCCTGCTGTTACAACTACAGCTCCTGAAGAAAAGCCAGAGGAAGTAGCCAAAACTCCTGACGAGGAAGCTTATGAGAAAGCACGAGATCTATATTATGAAGGAAAATATAAAGAAGCTATAGAGGCCTATCGAAAACTTATAAAAGATTATCCAAACAGCGAATATGTTGATGATGCTCAATATGAAATAGCTATGTGCTACGAATTTATGGAAGAATATAAAAAGGCAATTGAGGAGTATGAAAAATTAATTAAAAACTATCCTAATAGTGAATACGTAGATGGAGCAAAAGCAAGTATTGAGTACTTAAAGGAGTATGTTAAATAAAAAATGAGAAAAAGGGGAGACCCTATTGAGGTTTCCCCTTTTTTGCCCTTAAGGAGACTGTATTTATATAGTATCTTTTAATTTTCTCCTCAATTTTGAACCCCCTTAGTAGTGAAATTTATTTTTTAATTTTGTGTTATAATATTTTAAAATACCAGTTAAAATATTAAGATTTTTAACCATGCTTAAAGAAGAAATAAAAGAAGGAACAATTATAGAGGGACCCTATTGGGAAGAGCCTGTGGTTGTAGAAAAAATTAATAAAACTCAAAATTATACCCAAATTATAGTTAAAACCCTATATTCCCATAAATACATGAGTCACTTGCTCTTAGAAGAAGAT
>CALHLF010000013.1 GCA_938034905.1 uncultured bacterium
TATAGGGGAAATAGGAGTAGAAGGATTGATTATTCCTGATCTTCCCTTAGAAGAAGGAGAAAGATTTTTAGAACTTTTTAAAAAATATAACTTAGATTTAATTTTTTTCTTGTCTCCCACAACTAATAGAGAAAGAAGAGAGAAGATATTAAAAGTAGCAGAAAGTTTTATTTACTGTATATCTATAAAGGGAGTTACAGGAGAAAGAGATGAACTTTCTTCTGACGGAATAAAATTTGTAAAGGAAGTTAAATTGAAAACAGATAAGCCATTAGTATGGGGTTTTGGAATAAGCAAAAGGGAACATATAAGATCATTAAAGGGATTAGTTGATGGGGTAATAGTAGGGAGTGCTTTTGCAAAAAGACTATTAGAAGAAAAGGATTTAGAATCATATTTTGCTGAGCTTTATAAAGAAAGTATATAAGATTATCTATAATATCTTGGATCTAAGACATCCCTTAAGGCATCTCCAAAAAGGTTAAAGGCAAGAACTAAGGTCATAATTGCCATACCTGGGAAAAATACAGTCCATGGAGCATATCTTAGATATTGCCTTGATTCGCTAAGCATAGCCCCCCACTCAGGAGTTGGTGGTTGGGCCCCAAGCCCTAAGAAAGAAAGCCCTGCAGCCTCTAAAATAGCAGATGCAATTCCTAGGGTTGCTTGAACAATTATTGGAGCAAGACAATTTGGTAATATATGTCTAAATAGTATTCTTATAGGGCTTATACCTAAAGCTCTTGCAGCATCTACAAAATCTTTATTTTTTATAGATAATATGGTTGCTCTAATAATTCTTGTATAATTTGGTATGGCAACAATTCCCACTGCAATCATAGCATTAGTCAACTTTGGGCCTAAAATTGCCATAATTCCAATGGCTAATAATATAGCAGGAAAAGCAAGCATTATATCAATTAATCTCATTATCAATATATCCCACCATCCTCCTAAATATCCTGCAGAGGCACCAAGTAGGGTTCCTATAATTAGGGCAAGAGCGACAGAAATAAAACCTACAGTTAAAGATATTCTTGTACCATATAATATTCTGCTAAAAACATCTCTTCCTGCATAATCGGTTCCAAAGGGATGTTTTAAGGAGGGTGGTTGAAGTCTATCTTCAAGGTTTTGAGCAATAGGATCATATGGGGAAATGTATTCCGCAAATATGGCAGAGAAAATAAAAATAAAAAGAAGAATTCCTCCTACTATACCTGTTTTATGTTTTTTAAATCTTGAAAACGCTCTTTTCCATAAGGTTTGCGAATATCTTTTTTCTTCATTCATATCTTATCCTCGGATCTATAAAAGCATATAATATATCTACAAAAAGATTAACAAATACAAAAACTACAGCGGAAAGAAGAATACAGCCCTGAACTAAAGGATAATCTCTTGCCATAATAGCATCATAAACAAGTCTTCCCATTCCAGGCCAAGAAAAAATTGTTTCTGTCATAATAGCTCCTCCCAATAAAAATCCAAACTCTAATCCAATCACAGTAATAACAGGGATTAATGCATTCCTTAATGCAGATCTAAATAAGAACCTCTAACATGCTTGATCTTGTCATTCTTGGAATAATTGCCATGGGAATAGTGGATAATGCAAGACCAGGAAGCAAAAGATGATGAAGAGAGTTTAAAAAAGCCTTAAAATTTCCCGTTAAGATGCTATCAATTAAATAGAAATTTGTAATAACCTTTAAATCTATGAATACATCTAACCTTCCCGATGGAGGAAACCATCCTAAAACCAATGCGCCTATCCATATAAACATGAGTCCCAACCAAAATATGGGCATAGATACTCCAGCAAGGGCCAAAACCATTATAATAGTATCTATAATAGAACCTTGATGAGTTGCTGCATAAATTCCTGCTAAAATTCCTATAATACTTGCTAAGGTTATAGCAAATAGAGAAAGCTCTATAGTTGCAGGAAATCGATGCATAACTTCCTTAAATACAAGTTCTCTTGTAAAAATAGACCTTCCTAAATCTCCCTTTATAGCTCTTCCTAAAAAAAGTAAATATTGATGAATAATAGGCTCGTTTAAGCCTAATTCTTCTCTTAATCTCTCTAATTCCTCCTCTGTTGCTCTTTCTCCTAATATAATTCTTGCAGGATCTCCAGGTATAAGTCTTACTAAAATAAAAGAGAAAAAAGAAACCCCAAGGAGAATAGGTATTACTAATAACAGTCTTCTAATAATATATTTTTTCATTTCATTTTTATCTATATAAAGCCCCCAAGGAAGAACCTTGGGGGCAATTTTTACTCCTTCCAAACTCTATATAATGGTTCACTTCCTGTGGGATGGGGTTTATAGTTGTGAACAGTCTTTTTAGCAACCACAGGAGGTGTAGTATGAGCGATTATTACCCAAGGAGCATCTCTATGAACAATCTCACAAGCTTTTTCATAAAGTTTTGCCCTTTCTCTTTTATCGGAGATAGTTTGTGCCTTTATAAGAATTTCGTGAAGTTCATCAGAACGATAAAATGCTATATTTCCTGCACTTCCTTTAACTGCGTTATCTTTATCTAACAATACATAGAAGAAGTTATCAGGATCCCCATTATCTCCTATCCAGCCAAGAAAGGCCATGTCATGCTCACCATTCTCTGTTTTCTGTAAATATGTTCCCCAATCATATGTTACAATTTCTGCATCTATTCCAACTGCCTTCAAATAACTCTGAACCGCTTCTGCTAATTTTCTAGGTTGTGGATTGTAGGGACGAGGAACAGGCATAGCCCACAAGGTTGTTTTGAAGCCATTAGGATAGCCTGCTTCTTTTAAGAGTTCCTTTGCTTTTGCTGGATCATAGGGATAATCTTCTATTTTATCATTATAACCCCAAAGAGAAGGAGGAATAGGGTTCTTTGCTACTATTGCAAGCCCTTTTCCATAGAAGGCTTCCACTAATGCCTTCTTATTAATTGCATAATTTATAGCTAATCTAACTCTTATATCATCAAAGGGTTTTTTGTCCATATTCATTGCCAAATATCCCACATTTAGGCTTGGTCTTAGTATAATTTGAAGATTTGGATTTGCTTTTGCTCTCTCAACATCTTCAGGGTTTACTACATCCATAAGGTCAATAGTTCCTGCTTCTAATTCCATAAACCTTGCAGAATTATCTGGAATTGATCTAAATATAACTCTATCAAGATATGGAGCCCCATCCCAGTAATTTTTATTAGCTTCTAACACTATCTTATCTCCTTTAGTCCAAGATACAAATTTAAAGGCCCCTGTTCCTACAGGATTTTTAAAAAAGTCCTCTTTATACTTCTTTATAGCAGTGGGACTTGCAATAGCAAAAGGGGTCATGGCAAGATTTGAAAGAAAAGGAGCAAGGGGTCTTTCTAAAGTAAATCTTATGGTATATTTATCTACAACAGTTACAGATTTAACTACTCCAGGAAATCCTCCAAACATATATCCCCAATATTCAAATTCTCCTCCAAAGTGATATGGGTTCTTTTCATCCATCCAACGGTCAAAATTAAATTTTACAGCTTCTGCATCAAATTCTGTTCCATCATGAAACTTTACTCCTTTTCTAAGACGGAAAGTCCAAACTTTTTGATCCTTAGAAACTGTCCACGAAGTAGCTAAGTTTGGGACAACCTCTGTATTGTTTTCTCTATATTTTACTAAGGTATCAAATATCTGATGAGTTACCCTTAATGATTCACCATCGGTTACATTTATTGGATCAAGTTTTACTGAATCACCTCCTCTTCCATAAACAAGGGTCCCACCTTTCTTAGGAACAGCTGAATTCCCTATAATGAAGCACCATTGCTTTAAATACAAGATTGAATATATATAAGAAAAATTATTTTGTCAACAGAATAAAGATTTTTAAAGGCTTAGATTAAGATTTTTTATCTCTTTCTTATTCTTATATCAAAAATCCTTCTTGGATTTTCAATCAAAAGCTTCTTTTCAATATCTGTATTATATCCTCTTTTATATAGTTGAGGTAAAAATTTTAATGATATATCCGTGTATGGTCTTATTCTTTCTTTTGCTCCACCTTTTTCATTTATTGTATACCATCCAGCGTCATGAGATATTAATACTTGATCAAGAAATCCCGTTTTTATCACTTTATTAATAAGTTCTACATGATATTCTATAGGTCTTCCTCCAATGGAATCATATTCTAATATAAATCCTCTATTTAATAATTCTAAATGGGTATCAAAATCTTCAATGGCATCTGCATGCACTATAATTAGAGCAGAAGGATCAATTCCTTCTTTTTCAATAATATTTGCTACTTCTTTGGCGCATTCTTTTTCTCCTGTATGACATGCAATAGTAAGTCCTGTTTCTAAATGAGTTATAGCAGAAGCGATAATTATTTTTTTATCAAGATCTGACAATTTCCCATGATTAACAGAAGTTTTTATAAACCCAGGTTTTATTCCTGTATTTTCAATTCCATTCTTCCATTCATCTATCCAAATTTTTGCAAAATCTTCCGGAGAAAAATTCCTTATCTTCATAGGAATATAATTATAATTTCCAAAGGCATAGAATCCTGTATTAGTGACAATATTTATACCTGTATCTTTAGAGAGAATTTTTAAGGATTTAACATCTCTTCCTACAAATTTTGGGGTACACTCTATTAAAGTCTTAAAACCTAAATTTTTAACTTGCTCTAAATAGGGTTTCATTGTATTTACAATATCTTTTCTTAACTCATCAGTTATATATACTTGCTCTTCAGCAGAAGAAAAGTCTACTGCAATATGCTCATGAACAAGAGTTTTTCCAAGATCTTCTGGTCTTATCTCTCCTAAAACTGTCATTATCATATTTTTCCTCCCAAAACAATTTTTATGATTAGATAATTATATCAAGTTTTGATATAATTAGCCCTATGGAATTAAGAAGATGGGATTGGAATAAAATAGATAGAATAAAAAGAAAGATATACACAATTTTTTGCAAAAATAGTTTTGAGGTTTATGTCTTAAATATCTAAGAAAGTAGCATTAAAATCTTAGAGGATAAAGCAAGTAAAAAATTTAAAGATTTATACTAAGGTTTCAAATATGCTTTCTCTTCCTTATGAAGAGAAATTTTTTGATTGTATTTTACTCTAATCATTTAATTTACCATAAGGATAAGAAAGGTTTAGCAAAAAAATAATTTTGGAGGAACTATTATGAAGAATTGGAATATTTATATTAATATTTTTTGGTCTTTATTCTTTTTATTAATTTCCTATTTAGTTTATAGGTTAATTCTAAAAGGGATAAATAATATAGCATCAAGAGTGGGAAGAGAAGTAAAGGCACCTAAAACAGTTTCTATGCTTATTGGATTTCTAATATTTGGCATTGGTATTGCTATAGTTTTATCTATTTGGAATGTAAATCTTCTTCCCTATTTAACAGGACTTGGAATCTCTGGAGTTATCTTAGGTCTTGCCTTTCAAGAACCCCTTACAAATTTTTTATCAGGAATCTTAGTACTTATAACTAGAAAGGTTTTTGAAGGAGAGGTTGTGGATATAGATGGAACTTCTGGTATTGTAGATATGGTGGAAATGAATCATACAAGAATAAAAACTTTTGATGGAAAACTTGTCCTAATTCCCAATAGAAAAGTTTGGTCTGGAACTGTAACAAAGTATTGGCCAGGTCCATATAGAAGGGTGAACTTTGATGTGAGTGTAGACTATTCTTCTGATCTAAGTAAGGTTATTGATCTTTTGAAAAGGGCAATAGAAGAGGAACCATTAGTGGTAAAGGAAGAATCAGTGAGTAATTTTATTGTCTTTAAAGAATATGGAAGTTCTGGTATAACTTATACTATATATTTTTGGGTAAAAAAAGAATCGTACTTTGATGCAATAAATTCCTTAAGTATAAGAATAAAAAGGCTTTTTGATGAAAGTGGAATAAAGATTCCCTTTATGGTTATTGATCTCAGGGTTACCCAAAATCTTCAATAGATTTTGCTAATATTTTAGAGTAAGGAGGTTTTATAGTGAAAAAATTTTTAAAGAGGGTTCTAACTTTATCCTGTTTTTTATTATTTATCATAAGTATTACTCTATCCCAAACAAATGGAGTTTTCTGGCGAATAGAATCTCCTACAACCATTGTTTATATTCTTGGTTCTATTCATTATGGAAATAATAAGCTTTATCCTCTTATAAATGAGATAGAAGAAGCATTTAAAAATTCTCAAGTTTTAGTTTTAGAAGCAAATATTACAGATCCTAATTTAGCAAGTAAAATACAAGAGGCAATTTTATATAAAGGTTTATACCCCTTTAATGATTCAATAAAAAATCATATATCAGAAGAAACCTTTAGACTTTTGGAGGAATACTTTGGAAAAAATGATTTGGAAAGATTAAAGTTTTTCAAGCCTTGGGTTTTTTATTTTTTAATAGGACCAAAGGATGTTGATTTAGATCCAAACTTAGGAATTGATATGTATTTTGCGAAAAAAGCAGAGGGCCTTGGTAAGGAGATTATAGAGATAGAAGGAATTGATTATCAAATTGACCTTTTTGCAAATTTTTCTGAAAAGGAGCAAGAAAATTTAATAAAGATAAGTCTGTTAGACTTAAAAAGGGGCGACTATAAAGATAGGATAAATTCATTGATAGAAGCATATATAAAAGGGGATGATGAAAAGATTTGGGATTTAGTTTTTGAAGAATATTTAGAAAATCCTGACCTTAAATTCTTTTATGAAAAATTTTATTTAGAAAGGAATAAAAATATGACAGAAAAAATAAGAGAATATCTACAAGATAACAAAATATACTTTGTTATAGTAGGAGCAGGACATTTACTTGGAGAGGAAGGAATTATAGAAAATTTAAGAAAAGAAGGATATAATATAACAAGAGTTTTTGGTGAGAAGGTAAGGAAAAATAGGAAATAGGACTTTTCTCTTTATTTTATTTTTATTTTCAATCGTTTTATCAATCTCTTATAAGGAGGATAATATGAATAGAGAAATTCCATCTCTATGGCAAACTTATAAAGATTATTTTCCTATTGGTGCTGCAGTAAATTCTA
>CALHLF010000014.1 GCA_938034905.1 uncultured bacterium
AAAATCTTTGAAAGTATAATAGAGGAAGGTTTCCCTCATCACTTTACAATTGTTCTTGGTAACTATGAAGAATTAATAGAAGAAACTATGTATTGGCTCGAAATTCCAATTATAAATATGGGGTCAGGTCTTGAATTATAGTCTGCAAGACCTGACCCATAACTAAAATCTAAAATTTAAAATTAAAGTAGGAATAAACCTAAAACTATATTCCCCTCCTATTCCAAAAGAATAATTATTGATTGGGAAATAATATAGACCTCCCATACGAAGGGAATGGAAAGGACTATAAAGGAATCACCCTTAAATTCTAAAGTTAATCCAATACTTATCATGGCCAGAATTACCGTAATAATCATGGAGAGATTTCCTGATCGCTCATCAATGAAAAGCTCTCTTTCATCAGATCCTTTAGGAATCCAAAACTTCTTAATATGAAAGGGAAAATACCTAAAAGGGTAAAGAATATAAACCAGGAATTTATATGCATTAAAACAACTCCCAAAATTATACTTATTAATTGGAAAAGAGAAACAAAAAAATCTTAATTTCAAATTAACAGTTTAAAACTCTTGCTAATTTTAAAGCTAATTTCACAGAAGGATTAAATTTTCCCTTCTCTATGTAAACTATAGTCTGACGACTAACGTTTACCTTTATTATTTACAATATTTTGGATAAAATATAAATGGAGAAAAATAATAAATGGAAAATTTAATAGAGAATATAAAATCCCCAAAATTTGGATGATTTTATAAATTTATATATTCCTTTGGAAAGAAGAGATTCACCTTTGTTTATTAAAGGGAAGAAATTGAAAAGAGAATATACCTTAGAAGCAATTAAAAAATATGGAACTATTGGTAAAATTGCTTATATAAATTCAAAACCTATAGGTTTAATTCAATATATCCCTAAAATAGAAGAAAAAATTGTAGAGATAACCTGCATTTTTATCCCTGAAAAGGAGAATACAAGAAAGGAAAAAGGAAAATTTTCAGAAAGAGGTAAAAGAAGCTTTTAGCAAGCCCTAATCTCAAAATAATCGCCCAAGTTATAATATTTATTTACCATCTTGATATTTATTTTCAAAAGATTTATATAATAAATAGAATTAATAAAAAATGGTCTCTGAAGAAAAGGATATATTAATAGTTGAAGATTCTCCTACTCAGGTAGAATATTTAAGAAAGATCCTGAGAGATTATGGATATTCTTCCCTTGTTGCATTAAGTGGAGAAGAGGCTTTAGAATTATTAAAAACAAAAATTCCTCAATTAGTAATCTCAGATATTATAATGCCAGGAATGGATGGTTATGAACTCTGTAGAAGAATTAAATCCGATGAAAAATTAAAAAATATAATTGTTCTTCTTTTAACAGTGCTTTCAGAGCCAAAGGATATTATAAAGGGTTTAGAAGTAGAAGCAGATGGATTTATTATAAAACCCTTTGACACAAAATATCTAATTTCTACTATTCAATTCCTTCTCGCCGGTAAAGAATTAAGAAGGTTAGGCACTATTCAATCTGTTCTTGAAATAAATATTTTAGGGAGAAAGTATAGACTTTATCCTACCCAGGTTCAAATATTAAATCTACTTCTTATGAGTTATGAGAAAAATTTGGAAAGAAATGAAGAACTTAAAAAATTAAAAGATGAGATAAAGAGATTAAATGAAAAACTAAAAATTCTTTATGAGAAGGATAAGGAATATGATTACCTTATTGAGGGAATTCCTTTACCTATTCTTGTTATCAAGGATATTAGTGGCAAAATTTTAACTTCCAACTCCTATGTTTCAGTCCTTCTTAAGGAGAAAAAAGAAGAAATTGTAGGAAAAAGTATTTTTGATATTATCAAGCTGGCACCCCTCGAATTAGCAAAATTAAGGGAAGTTCTTTTTTCCCCAAGGGAAAGAAGGGGGTGTATAATTAAAGGAAATATACAAGATGAAGAGATAGAATTAGAATGTATAGGAATTCCCATAATATATAATGAAAACCCTGCAATACAGCTTACTATAAAGAAAATTTAAATCCCTTTTCCCTAAAAAGTTTAATACAGATATCTACTACTTTTTCATCATATTTAATTCCTTTGTTATCTTCTATCTCTTTTAATGCTTTATCAATTCCTAAGGAAGGTCGATAGGGCCTATGGGAAACCATAGCCTCTAAAACATCCGCAACAGAAACAATTCTTACATGAAGAGGTATCTTCTCATCTTTAAGTCCTTCAGGATAGCCGGATCCATCAAGCCTTTCATGATGCATAGCTACAATCTCAAGAACTTCTGAAGGAAAATCTATATTTTTCAACATACTATAACCATTGATAGGATGGGTTCTGACAATATTCATCTCAAGGGGATTTAATTTCGCCGGTTTATTTAGAATTTCACCAGGGATAGAGATTTTTCCAATATCATGGAGCAATGCACCAATCTTTATGGCTTCGATTTTATCATGGGAGAGGTTCATTTCCCTTGCAATTTCTTGAGAAAGTTCCGATACCCTTTTTTGATGATAGGCAGTATAGGAATCTTTAAACTCAATAATAGAGGAAAGGGTTAAAATTACCTGGTTAAATATGTCATTGAATTTATATAAACTATCATAAAACATTTTTTCTATATTTCTCTGTTGAGTTATATCTACCACTGAAACTAAAACCCTTTCCTTCTCACAGAACAAAACATTTATACTCAATTTTCTTACCTTTTTTGAAACTGTATATACCTCTATCTCAAAATCCAAATCTAAATTATCATTATAAAATTTAGTTATTTCTCTTTTTATCACATCTATGCTCTCTTCAGTTAGATAGGTGAAAAGATTTTCTTGGAAATTCTTAAGATCAAAGTCTGCATATTCCTTTAGAAAGGCTGAGTTTACATTAATAATTTTTATTTTATTGGCAATTTCATATATCATTTCGGGATAAATATAAAAATATTTATATAGTTCTTTTCCCACAATTTTTCTTAGAGTTTGAAAATATCGAAGAAGTTCAGAAACATCAAGTCCTATAAGAGGTATATTAATTTTATTAAGAAGTGTACATTCATCAAAATCAGAAAGAAAGATTACCGATAAATCCTCATTAAAGGGGAGAACATTTACTAAAATATCTATTACTTCACCATTTTTCCTTTTAAGAAGGGTATAAAATTGCTTTTCCTCAAAAGGATTTAAATCTTCAAAGATATCATTAATGGATAATTTATCTTCTAACTCTTCCCTTTTGTAGCCTGATATCTTTTCAAAAGCAGAGTTACATTTTGTGATTATTTTTTTTGAATTTATAAAAATAAGTCCATAGTTAATGTTTAAAAAATTCTTCATAAAACTATAAAAATATCATATTATTTTTTTAAATTATAACATATCAGGAAGGATTAAGATATTTAAAAATATGGAGCAGTGCTTGTGCCTCAGGAGAAGAGCCTCTTTCTATTGCTATTATGCTTAATGAGAAGAACTGGTTTGAGAAAATATCTATTGAAATCTTTGGAAGTGATGTAAGTACTTCAGCCCTTGAGAAGGCTCAGAGGGGAATTTATAAAGAAAGATCCTTTAGAAATTTTCCCAAGGAATTAATTAACAAATATTTTACAAAAGAGGAAAATGGATTTAGAATAATTCCAGAAATACATAAGAGAATAATCTATAAAAAGGCAAACTTAGTTAAAGAAGAGGAAATTAAAGAATTAGCAAGATCAAAAATAATCTTTTGTAGAAATGTATTTATATATTTTTTTGACGATATAATACAAAAAGTATTAAAGATTTTTGAAGATAATATGGAAAATCCAAGATATTTATTGGAGCCTCAGAATCCCTTTTAAGATTTTCTCACTCTCTTGATTTACAAATCTTAGGGGAGGCTTTTGTATATGTCAAAAAATATTATTAAAGTACTAATCGTAGATGATTCTGCCTTCGTAAGAAAAGTTCTTATCCATATGCTTTCAAAAAGCCCCTTTATTGAAGTCTTAGGGACGGCAAGAGATGGAGAATAGGCCTTAGAACTTATAGAGAAATTAAATCCTAATGTTATCACCTTAGATTTAATTATGCCCAATAAAGAAAGCCTATACCAGTAGTAATTGTGAGCATAGCCAAGTGAGTCAGGAGAACTTGCTATTGAGGCTTTAAATTTAGGAGCAGTTGACATTATCCAAAAACCTACAGCCCTTGCCACAGAAAAAAATCTATGAGATGGAAAAAAGATTTGATAGAAAAAAAAGTAAAAAATGCAAGTCAGGTTCCTGTGGAAAAAATGTTTAATATAGCAAAGACTCCTTTAGGTGTAGTTATACATATGCCTGTGGGATATACTGAGCTTTATGCAAAAAGACTTAATAATATATCAGAATTAGAGGTTGTAGAAGCAAAAGATGAAGATCTATTGGAAAAGGGCAAGGTTTATATAGCCCCAGCTGGAAAACATATGCTCTTTGAAAAAAGGGATAAGATATATAAAGCTTGATCTAAAGCCTTTTGATACTTTACATAAGCCCTCGGTAGATGTAACTTTTAGATCAGCAGGAGAGGCTTTTGGAGAAAAGGTATTGGGTGTTATAATGACAGTATGGGAAATGATGGACTTTATGGTTCTAGATTTATAAAATCAAAAGGAGGTAAAATTTTTACAGAGGCAGAAGAGATAATTAAGTTTGTATTGGAGGAAGAATAGATCGCAAGAAGAATTTTAAGGAAAATATTAGAAAAAGAGAATCATGAAATAATAGAAGCCCAAATATGAGACATTAGCAAAGATTATAGGAGAAAGAGAATGATATTGACAGAAAAACAGAAAGATGCCCTTACAGAGGTCATCAATATTGCCTTCTCAAGAACTGCAAACTCCCTTTCAGAGCTAACAGGTGACAGAATCCTACTAGATCCTCCTAAGGTGGATATCTTACCCATCGGGGAAGTGGGTAAAAGGTTAGAGAAAGAATTAAATGGAGAAATAGCAACTATACATCAGATTTTTACAGGATCATTTTCGGGGGATGCATTACTTCTTTTAGATTATAAGGGGGCAGTAAAGCTTGCTAATATAGTATCAGGGGAAGATTTGGAAATTGATTATCTTACTCCTTCCCTAAAGGAAGTTTTAACGGAAATAGGAAATATTCTCCTTAATGCTTGCCTTGATATGTTTGGAAATCTTCTTAAAACCCAAATAGTATTCTCTATTTCTAAGATTCACTTAGATAAGCTTCATGCAATTTTAGATACTTTCGTTATAATACAAGAAGAATTAAAATATGCCCTTATTGCAATGACAAAATTCAAGATAAAGGATAGTTCTATAAATGGATATTTAGTGATAATTCTTGGAATTGCATCCTTGGAAAAACTTTTAGAAAGCTTAGAGCTTTTAGGTTAAAAATATGGAAAAGTATTTTAAATATTACTACCAATGGATTGAAGAGTATGCCCCTTGGGGAGTTTTTTCCACAGATAGGGAATTTAACATTATCTTTTGGAACAAGTGGCTGGAGATAAATACAAAAAAAAGAAAAGAAGAAGTTCTAAATAAAAATCTTTTTGAGGTTTTTCCTGAGCTAGAAAAATTTAAGGATTATTTTCTTCAGGCTTTAGAGGGGGGATCAATCATATTATCCCAAAGATTCCACAAATATATTATTCCCATAGAGATAGAAGATAAATATTTAAAATTCATGCAACAGACAGTCCAAATTTTCCCTTTTATGGATAAGGAAGAGATAAAAGGGATAATAACAATAATTGAGGATGTTACAGAAAGAGTTAAAAGAGAGGAAAGTTATAGAAGGCAAATTGCCAATCTTAAGATATTGAATGAAATTCAAAACTCTATTTTTGTTTTAGATTTAAACATAGAGGAATATATCGAAAAACTATTTGATGGTATATTAAGACTTATTAATGCACCATTAGTTGCATTATTTTTAAAAGAAGATGATAAAATCATATTAAAAAAATCTAAATCAACCTTAGAAATAAAAGAAGAACTTCTTTATGAATCAAACTGTATAATAGAAAAAGCTATAAAGGAAAAAAGGACCATATATATTTCCAATAAAAAGGAAACAGAAATAATATCTCTTGATCCTAATTCTAATTCTATCCTTGCAATTCCCTTATTGAGAAAAGAGGATCTTTTAGGAGTTTTAATTTTGGAATCCTTTGAGAAAGATGCCTTTAAAAGGGAAGATATTCTTAATTTAGAAACTATAGTTATGCAAGGAGTATTGGTTCTTGAGAATTTAAGACTTTTTTCTGCCTTAAAAGAGTCTGAAGAAAGATATAGAACCCTTACAGAGAACTCATTGGTTGGAGTATTTTTAATCCAAGATGAAAAATTTCTTTATGTGAATTCAAGATTTATAGAGATCTTTGGATATCCTCAAATAGAAAATTTAAATGATTTTTTAAATCTTATATCTCCAGAAGATAGAGGAAGATTTAAAGAAAGATATAATATGATATTGGAAAATAGAGGGGATTTTGTTATTGATGAATTTATGGGAAAGAAAACCTATAATGAACCCATTTACTTTGAGATATCAATGGTTAGCATATGGTACAAATTAAAACCTGCCATATTAGGAACAATTCTTGATATTACATATAGAAAAAATTTAGAAGAGGAACTAAAAATCTTGTCCATAACCGATACCCTCACAGGACTTCATAATAGAAGGGGTTTCTATAACCTTGCAGAACATACCCTTGGTTTGGTAAAGAGATTAAATAAAAAGGCAATAGTATTATTTATAGATCTTGATAATATGAAATGGATAAATGACAATTTAGGACATAACATGGGAGATGAGGCTTTAATTGATACCGCAAATATTCTGAGAAATACCTTTAGGCAAAATGACATTATTGCAAGAATAGGAGGAGATGAATTTGTAGTTCTTGGAATAATTGGGGAGGAAAATCACAAAGAGAAAATTTTAGAAAGACTCATCAATAATGTCAAAGAATTCAATGAGAAGGAGGAAAGACCTTATAAAATATCCCTTAGTATTGGGGTTACTGTTTATGAATCTGAAGAAAATCTAACAATTGAAGATCTTCTTGAAAAGGCAGATAAATTAATGTATGAGGATAAAAGAAGGAAAAAGGAAATATGAGGAATGAGGTGAGGAGATCTGCCAAAAAGGACCTTTTTTAACCTTCCAGAGAAAAAGAGAGAGAAAATAATAAATGCCCTTATAAAGAATTTTGCAGAAAAACCCTATAGCCAAGTAAATATAGAGGATATAGCGAGGGAATGTGGTATTGCCAAGGGAAGTATGTACCAGTATTTTGAAGACAAAAGGGAAATGTATTTTTATGCCATTGAGATCGCCTCAAAAAGAATTCTTGAGTTAACAGAGGGTTATGAATTTGAAAAGATAAGCCTCTTTGAATACATAGAAAAATCCTTTGATGATTCTTGGAACTTTATTTTTAAAAATCCCTATGAGTACACTCTCCTTGAAAAGTCAGCTTTTTATGACGATTCTCCCTACAGGGAAGAAATAAGAGAGTATTATGAGAAAATGACAAAGAATATTTTACATAATTTGATTTTAAAGAATCAAAAGGCAGGATTTATAAGGGATGATCTCCCTCCTGAGATAATTGAGATATTTATTGAAAGTTCCTCTTGGGGACTCAAAAGATTCTTTATTAATCTTGTAAGAAGTAAAGGAATAAAGATAACGGATCTTTCCCCTGAATATATAAAAAATATTCAAAGACAATACATAAAACTATTAAAGGAAGGAATTGAGAAAAAATAAAGATAAAGCTTAAGTTTTTATCTTTTTTTCTTTATTAAGTTTTTTCTCTGCTGGAATTATTAGGGTTTCGTAAGCTTCAATCTTTAAATTTAATTTATCAAGAGCCCTTTGAATATCCTTAATCCTTGAGACAAGTTGTTCCCTCTGCTCAATTAAAATTTTTTTCCTCTCCTCAATAGTCTCATCACCTTTTTGAAATAGTTTTACATATTTAACCAATGCTTCTATCTGTACACCTGCTTCCCTCATACATTTAATGAACTCAATCCATCTACAATCTTCTTCAGTATATTCCCTTATCCCACTTTTATTACGATTTACCTTAGGGATTAAACCTATACGTTCATAATATCTAAGGGTATCCTCTGAAATTCCATATTTTTTACTAACCTCAGAGATTTTCATATTAAAAAATCCTCCTAATTTAAAATATTCACTCTTTTACTCCTATCTTTCTTAACCAAGAAGAGATTTTCTCTTTTAAATTTCTATTGTCGCTCCCATATATTGAAAAAATTTCTAAAATTTGGGCATTAGGACATAATTTTTTAATATCCTTTACAATTCTTCCCTGTCCTCCTCCCCCATGGGTACAGAAGGGAACTATAATTTTTTTTGAAAAATCATATTGGGTTAAAAAGGTAGCAACAGGAGGTGCAATACTACTCCACCAATTAGGAGTTCCAATAAATACAATATTAAAAATCTCCATATTTTCAACCTTTCCTTTTATAGGTGGTTTATATCCCTCTTTTATTTCCCTTTTTGCCTGATCCACCGTTGCTTGATATGATAAAGGATAAGGAGTTTCAGGTTCTATCTCAAAAAGGACACCTCCAACTTCCTGATGAATAAATTCTGCAATCCTTTTGGTATTCCCTGACCAGCTGTAATATGCAATAAGGATATTTTTATTCAATGTTAAATCACCTTCCTTAAAAAGTAAGTTTAATCTAAAAATTCCTCTTTTTTTAGATAATATTTTATTTTCTCTGCTAAATTTTCTGCTTCTTTTTTAAAGACCAAAAAATCA
>CALHLF010000015.1 GCA_938034905.1 uncultured bacterium
TATTTTTAAAAAATATTCCCCTCTCTTTATAATTTGAAAACATATCAAAACTAGCACATGAAGGGGATAACAAAATAATATCTCCACAAGACGAATCCAAGTAGGAATGTCTTATAGCAGATTCAAAATCATCCTCTAAAGAATATGGAATTTTGTATTTTTTAGCTAATTCTTCCATAATAAATCTTGTTTCTCCTATAAGATATACTTTTCTTACAGAACTTTTCTTAATTTCTTCAAAAAGGTCATAAAACTCAAAATTTTTATTTCTTCCACCTAATATTAAAAGAATAGGTCTATCAAAACTTCTTATAGCAGAAATAGTTGAAATGGGGTTTGTAGCTTTAGAATCATTTATAAATACTCTTCCCTTTATTTCCTCTATCTTTTCTAAAGCATGGGGAATACCTTTAAATTCTTCTCCGACAATTCTTATAATTTTAGGATCAATATTTAGAATTAATCCAATTAGAGATGAAGCCATAAAATTTAATAATAAACTTCTATTCCAAATTCCTTTAAGGGGAAGATCAAAATAATCTTCTCTTCCCCTAATTTTGTAAATAAGTTTGTCCTTCTCAAGATAAATTCCTTCCTTAGGAAGGTTAGAGAGAGAAAAAAATAATTTCTGAGTTCTTTGAATTTCTATAGCTCTTCTCACTTCTTCCTGATCATAAAATCCTATAGCCCAATCATTTTCCCTTTGATTTTTAAAAATATTCATCTTAGCCTTTTTATATTCATGTAGTGATTCATATCTGTCCATATGATCAGGATAAAAATTTATAAAGGCAGAAATATATGGATGAAATTCTTTTATATCCTCCAATTGAAAGCTACTTATCTCTAAAACAAAATATCCTTCTTCTAACTCCTCTACCTTCTGAATAAATGGGGTACCAATATTTCCTGCAGTAATTACCTTGAAGCCTCCTCTTCTTAATATTTCACTAGTAAGGGCTGTAGTTGTTGATTTTCCTTTTGTTCCTGTAATTCCAATTATAGGGACTTTACAATATCTATATGCTAATTCTATTTCTCCTATAACTTCTATATCTTTTTCCAAAGCATATTTGTATAGAACATTATTCTTTGGAATTCCAGGACTTATCACTAAAAGATCTATTGAATTCAAAATTTCCTTTGGATGTTCCCCTAAAACATATTCTATATTTCTCTTTCTTAAATCATCCAAAATATTCTCAAAAAATTTTTCATCTCTAATATCATTCACTATTACTTTTGCTCCCTTTTTATGAAGAAATAAAGCAGTATAATATCCACTATCCCCTAAACCTAAAACTAATACCTTCTTGTTTCTTAAAGATATATCCATAAAAGCCAACCTCCAAGGGTCATCAAAAAATGAATAATATAAAATCTTCCTACAATTTTTGTCTCCTTCCATCCTAATAGCTCAAAATGATGATGTATAGGAGTCATTTTAAAAACTCTTTTTCTTTTCCATTTATAAAAAAATACTTGAATAAAAACAGAAATGGACTCTAATAAGAAGATACCACTTAGGATTAAAAAGAAACTCTCCATCTTATTTAAAACTAAGAGAGAGGAAATAGCTCCTCCTAAGGAAAAAGCTCCTACATCTCCCATAATTATCTCAGCTGGATATGCATTATACCATAAGAAACCTAAGATCGAAGCCAATAGACTAGATACTGCAAGAGATAAAAGAAGGTTATTTTTAGAAAGCTGTGGAATAAGTAAGAAAAAAATAGAAATGAAACATGATCCTCCTGCCAATCCATCTAAACCATCAGTAAGATTCACAGCATTTGTTATGAAAACAAAAAGAATTAAAAAGAGAGGAATATAGAGAGATCCGAGATTAAAATAAAAATCTCCTAAAATTAGTTTAAAATTCTTTGGAGTCCAAAGAATATAGATTATAAGTGCAAAGATAAAGGTTAAGAGAATTTTTTTTAAGGGTCTTATTCCATAATCTTTATTTATTAAAAGTAAGATATCATCAATAAGACCTAAAATCCCCATAAAAATAGTACTAAAAGCGAAGAAGAAGGTTTCTCTAAAAAAAAGAAAGGGAAATAAAACAAGTATAAAAACTAATCCCCCCAATACAGGAGTTCCTTCTTTTTTAAAATGTTCTTTTGGCCCTTCCTTTCTAATATGTTTCCCAATACCTTTTGCTTTAAGAAATTTTATAAAAATTTTTAAAAAACCTAAGGAGAAGAAAAATGTTAAAATGCTAAAGAAAATTATCTTATCCATCATCAACCTCCAACTCCCTTACAAATCTCTCCATCTGCATTCCCCGAGATCCTTTAACAAGAATAAGATCATGAGGTTTTATTTCTTCTAAAATGATTTTTAATAACAAATCAAAATTCTCCTCATAAAATAAAGGATAATTAGGATAGAGTTCTTTCAAAAATGGATATATTTTTCCCATCTCTTCTCCAAAAATAAAAATCATATCTATTCCGTTACTAATTCCAAATTCCACTACTTTCTTATGGAATTCAAAACTAAAATCTCCCAATTCCAACATATCCCCTAAGATAGCTATTTTTCTATTCCCTTTATTTAAATTCCTTAAAAAACTAATGGCTACCCTCATAGAATCAGGATTTGCA
>CALHLF010000016.1 GCA_938034905.1 uncultured bacterium
GGTTTTTACTCCTGCGTTTTTCCCCATAATTATATCTGAATTGGTATCTCCTATATAAAAAACATCCTTTTTTTCCACTTTTAATTTTTCCAAGGCCTTTATCAATGGTTCTGGATCAGGCTTCTTTTTAGAAGAATCTTCCCATGTTATAAAATAATCAATGAATCTTTCTGGTTTTAAATAGATGGATTCTTTTTCAATATCCAACCTTGTACTTGCAGTAACCACTGCCTGTCTTATTCCAAGGTTTTTTAAAAAGGAAAGATTTTCTAAGGCACCTTCTCTCCACCGAATGCAAGAATGATCAAAATATTTATACCATAAATTATCTGCCATCTCCCAATATTCTTTTTTTAGTCCCAAATTTTCATACATCTTATACCAGTTTGGGGCAAAATTTTCCATATATTTTTCCATAGAGATATCTATCCCAAAATGGGAAAGAACCTTTTTTGTAGTATTGAAACATTGGAAAAAGGAATCCACTAAAGTTCCATCCCAATCCCAGATGACTGCCTTTATTTCCATGTAGTGACACTAACTCCTAAAATAATAAGAATTCCTCCAAATATTTCCATTAATCCTAAACTCTCCTTTAGGAAGATAACTCCCCATATGGCTCCAAAAAGGGGAATTAAATTTAAAATATTAACCACTTGACTAACTGCCATTTTCTTTAATCCATAATTATATAAAAGATATCCGAGGGCAGAACAAAAGAATGCTAAATAAAAAATCCCTAATAATCCTTCTATTCCCTTTGGAATTCTTAAACCTGTAAAGGAGAGTAAGGGGATAAATAAAATAGTCCCATATATTAATTGAAAGGTTGTGAGGACTTCAAAGGGATATATATGATTAACCTTTTTTATCTCCCAGTTATATATTACCCAGGATAAACCAGAAAGAAGGATTAGAAAATCACCTATTAGATTTTGAATTTTTAAATTTATACCTGCACTTCCCACAATTAAAAATACTCCCAAAAGGGATAAGACTATTCCTAAGATTCTACTTTTGGGAGGATCTTCCTTCTCTTTAAAAATTTCTAAAATTAGGCCCATTGCAGGAAAAGATCCTACAAGTAAAGCTCCTTCTGATGCTGTAGTAAATTTTAATCCCCAGTTCTCAAAGATAAAATAAAGAGTAACACCTAAGAGTCCTGCTATAAAAAGAGGTTTTTGGTATTCCCATTTAAGGGAAGTATTTTTTACCTTTGGAAAGAAGATTATAAAGGAGAAAATAGATGCTAAAAGAAATCTTGTAAAGGCTAATTCAAAGGGAGAAACCTGTTTTAAAAGAATCTTTGATACCGAGAAGGATATACTCCAAAATATACAAGCTGATACAACACTTAATATTCCTAATAATTTTCCCTTCATGCTAAGAACTTTTCTATAATTCTTTCCAATTCCTCAAGACTTTTATATTCTATCATTATTTTGCCCTTTTCAGGAGATCTTGGTTGAATTTTTACCTTTGTCTCCAAATATTCTTGTAATTTCCTTTCTAAAATCTTTATCTCTGGAATTTCTTCTACCTTTTTTCCCTGCCTCTTTACTAATTCTTCTGTATCTCTTACTGAAAGTTTTTCTTTAATAATCCTTTGAGCCAGAATCTTTTGCCAATAGGGATCCTCTAAACTAAGAAGGGCTCTTGCATGTCCATAGGTTAAATTTCCCCTTCTTACCTCTTCTTGTATTTCTAAGGGGAGTTGTAGAAGTCTTAATAAATTTGTTATCTCTGCTCTACTTATATTTAATTTATTAGCTAATTCTTCGTGGGTAACTTTATACCTTTCAATATAATTTTGGAAGGCTTTTGCCTTCTCTATAGGATTTAAATCTTCTCTTTGGAGATTTTCTATTAGGGATATCTCATAAGCTTCTTGATCAGAGATATCTAAAACAATAGCAGGAATTTTGGTGATCCCTGCTATCTTTGCCGATTGATATCTTCTTTCTCCTGCAATAATCTCGTATTTATCTTCCCTTGGCCTTACTAATATAGGTTGTAAAATTCCTCTTTGTTTTATAGATTCTGTAAGTTCCCTTAAATTTTCTATATCCATAGTTTCCCTTGGCTGATTAGGGTTAGGTAATATTTTCTCTATCTCAATTTCCTTTATTTTTTCTTCTTCCGAAGGGATTAATGCAGAAAGGCCTCTTCCTAACCTTTTTTCTTTACTCATGATCTATCAACTCCTTCGCTAATTCTTTATAAGCTATAGCTCCTGAAGATTCAGGAGCATACTCGAAAATAGATTGAGAAAAACTTGGTGCCTCACTTAATCTTACATTTCTTGGAATAATAGTTTTAAAAACTTTGTTTTTAAAATATCTCCTTGTCTCATCAACAATCTGTTGAGATAAAGATGTCCTTCCATACATAGTAAGGAGAATTCCAAGAATTTCTAAATCTCTATTTAAACTTCTTTTTATTAAATCAATGGTTTTTAAAAGTTGAGAGATACCTTCTAAAGCATAGTATTCACATTGAAGGGGAATTAGAACATAATTGGCACAGGTTAAAGCATTTACTGTAAGAAGCCCTAAGGAAGGGGGACAATCAATAAATATATAATCGTAATTTTCTACAATAGGTTCTAAAACCTTTTTTAATCTTAGTTCCCTTAAAAAGGAAGAAACTAGTTCTATTTCCGCACCTGCTAAATCTATATTTGAGGGAATTAAATCTATATTTTCCCTGATGGTGTTTCTGCCATCCTTTAAGGAATATATAATCTTTTTTGTATCAATATCCTGAATTAAACCCTCATAAAGACTGGGTCGTAGATCCTTTTTCCCTATTACTCCACTAGTGGTATTACTTTGAGGATCTGCATCTACTAATAATACTTTTTTACCCAAATCCCCTAATGCAAATCCCAAGTTTATAACCGTTGTGGTTTTTCCCACCCCACCCTTTTGATTTGCAACAGCAATTATTTTTCCCATTTCCCCTTAATGTTTCACGTGAAACAATTTTTAAGATTTAATTTCTTGAATCATTTTCTCAACTTCTTTTTCCCCTTCTTTATAAAACTTCTCTTCTTCCTTATCTATCTCCTTTAGAAGTTTTAAAAACTCTCCTGCATGTACCTTTTCTTCATTGGCAATATCATATAAAACCCTTTTTGCAAGTTCATTATCTGTAGCTTCTGCTATTTCTTCATATAACTGAATTGCTTCGTATTCTGCAGATATAAAAAATCTAATGGCTCTTATAAGTTCCTCTTCATTAATCTTTCTTCCCAAGGAAAGAACAGAAAAAGGAGTCCCAAATTCAGGCATAATTACCTCCTTATCTAAAATTTACATGGAATTATAACATACTTTTAGATATGAAATTCAAGAATTTCTTCATCTTTTATTTCGTAATTTTTCTCAATAGGAAGGCCTTTTATTCTTCCATCTTTTGTATAAAGTTTTGTGTATTTTAAATTCTTCACAATATCCTTATGGACAAGTTCTGCGACATCAACAACTGTACTTCCCCTTTGAAGGATATATGGTCTCTCAAGATCTGGAGGAAATCCAGGCTTTTTTGTATAAACTCTCACAATGCTTAGTTCATGGAATATATTCCTTTTCATCTCTTCCATATTTATACCTTCCTTTGCTGAAACAAAATATACATTTAACTCTTCCCTTAGAATATCAATTTCCTCCTTCATTTCCAAAGGATTTATAAGATCAATTTTATTTATTACAACTATTCCTCTTATTTCTTTTATGGGAGCGTAGGGATCCTTATCCGGATTTTCTTTTACCAATCTAATCTTTTTATTTCCTAAAAGATCTTTTATCTTTAAAAAATCATCTATTAAGGATAAGGATTCCATATCTAATAATACAATTATAAGATCCGAGTATCTTATAATATTATAGATCCATGATTCAGTATTTTCCCACAAAGGAGGAAGATCTATAAGCTGAATTTGTATATTCTCGTAAGGCATCATTCCCACTGTAGGGTTTATAGTAGAGAAGGGATAATCTGCTATTAATGTATCTACATTGGTTAAAAGTTTAAAAAATGTAGATTTTCCTGTGTTTGGTGGTCCTATAATTACTACTTGTCCTGCTCCCTCCTTTTTTATATAATCAATACTTCTTCCTCCCTTTTTTGGTCTTTTTTCTGCCTCTTCCATAAGTTGAGAAAGTTTCCTTCTAAGATCTGCCTTCATTTTATCAGTTCCCTTATGCTTTGGTAGAATAGCGAGCATCTCTTTTAATGCTTGGATTTTATCCTCCAAGGTCTTTGCTTCCCTATATCTTTTTTCAGCCTCAAAATATTGAGGAGGAAGATTTGCTGGCATATTCTCCCTTCCTTAACTATGCAGACATTTTTATTTTTCTATTTTCCTCTATAATTTTCAAAATCCTTAGATTAATTTCCTCACTTTTTTTATACTCATAAATATTAAAAGATGGCTCTCCACAAATGTCAATTCCTAGAATATCGTGATAAAGGAAGAAGGAAATTACTTGGAAGAGATCTTCTAAGGAAAAATCTCCTTGGTCCCAATTGGTATTTATATAACTTTTGTCCAATATATCTTTATCAATACTTATATAGATAGGTAGATCTATTTTTATCTTCTTGAATCTCTTTTCTAATCCTTCCTTTGAATTTATAAAGATCAGTTTTTTAAGATTTTTAAGTTTCATTACTTCAAGAAGCCAAGAGCCACAACTAATATAATCCTCAAAGGTTTCTTTTACATCATAGTGGTGATCTATAAGAACCAAAATAAAAGAGGTTTCTATTCTTTTTAGAAAAAGATATGTTAGATAATGGTAATCGCTTTTTCCTAAAAAATTTATACTTCTTCTAAATATTGGTATCCTTTTTTCTATTACTTTTAAATTTTCAAAGGAGCACATATATTTTGTTCCAGAGATTTCTCTTAAATCCACTTCTAATCCTTTTGATCTTAAGACATCTTGATAAAGATAAGTCTCATCAAAATGGAGTATTAATATAGGAGAAAATTCTTTTCTCATAGGAAAGGACTTATTTTTGAGCAAAGATAATACCAGGAACAATTCTTACAAAAATTTTCAAAATCCTTTCTTTTCATTTTTTCAAAAATTATACCTTCAACATTCTTATAAAAATATTCTTTTTTCTCTTTCAACCCTAAAAATTCTAAAATTTTTCTATCTTTTTCTTCGGTCTCTCCCCTTTTAAATTCCCTTTGACAATTTTCTTTATAATAGGGACATTTACTGCATATATCATCTCCTCCAATAACCAATAAAAACTTTTCTTTCTCTTCCAATTTTCTCTTTATTAAACTCATATTTTCTATAAATTCTTCAGAATATCCCCTTCCTTTAAAATTTATAATACAAAGAAGGTGGTGTCCTCTTATTCTCATAATAACTCTTCAAGATTCTCTTTAACCTTTTTTATAAACTCTTCAGTATAAACATAATTTTCCACAGGAGGATCTGCTAAAGGCTGTAAATCCTTTGTCATTACTCCCATTTCTATGGTTTTTAATACCGCTCTTTCTAATTTTTCTGCAAAATTGCAAACCTCAGGAGTATCATCTAATTCTCCCCTTTTCCTTATGGCACCAGTCCATGCAAAGATAGAGGCAGTGGGATTTGTGGAAGTAGGGTTTCCTCTTAAATATTCATAATAATGTCTTCTTACTGTTCCATGGGCTGCTTCGAATTCAAACTCTCCATTGGGGGAAACTAAAACTGAGGTCATAAGTCCTAAGCTTCCAAAACCAGCTGCAATCATGTCGGACATAATATCCCCTTCATAATTCATACAAGCCCAAAGTATTCCTCCTTCATTCTTTATCAATTGGGCTACTGCATCATCAATAAGAAAATATTTATATTTTATTCCAACTTTTTCAAAATCATCTCTTCTTTTCTCTACCTCTTCCTGAAATATCTCTTTAAAATATCCATGATAAATTTTTGAAATTGTATCCTTTGCAGAAAACCAAAGATCTACTTTCTCTGAAAGGGCATAGTTTATACATGCTCTTGCAAAGCTTCTTATAGATTTTTCAGTATTATGTAAGACCATGAAAACTCCCTTCCCATCAAAATTATGGACGGAAAAGGAACTTACATTATCATTTTTAAGAACAATTTCTAAGTTTAAGGGTTTTTCCACTTTATACTCAAAGGCACTATATATATCTCCATAGGCATGTCTTCCTATAATAATAGGTTTTTTCCAAGATTTTACAGCAGGAGGAATATTTTTAACTAAAATTGGTTTTCTAAAAACTGTTCCATCAAGATAGGTACGAATGGTAGCATTGGGACTTTTCCATGGTCTTCTTAGATTATATTCCTTTATTCTATCCTCGTCAGGAGTTATAGTTGCACATTTTACCCCAACTTTATACTCCTTTATAGTCTTTGCAGCTTCTAAGGTCACTTTATCTTCAGTTTTATCTCTATTTGTAATTCCTAAATCGAAATAAATTAAGGGAATATCTAAATAAGGGAGAATAAGTTCTTCCTTGATCATTTTCCACATAACTCTCGCCATTTCATCTCCATCAAGTTCCACAATTGGATTTTTAACTTTTATCAAAATAATCCCTCCTTGCTTTAGTTTTTAAAAATAATACATTATATATGATGAAGATGGCAAGATTTTTCTTCTTTATTATAAAAAATTAGATATTTAAAAATCAAGACTTTTTTGGTATAATTTCCATAAATTGAGGTAGGAGGTGACTATAATGAGAAAAATATTACCCCTTTTAATTTTTGCCTTAATATTCTTTCTCCCAAATATATCCTTTGCCCAAGAGACAAATTATAGTTATGAGATTGGTGGAGCCTTTATCTATTCATCGGGAAGTACATTATTATTTCCCTATGGAGAGATAAGTGCCTCTTTCTCTTTATTTAACTTTTTAAAATTAGAATCATCCTTAGATGTGATATTACTATTTATAATACCAATATTTTCTCCTTCAGGAAGAATTATTTTAGAGATTCCAAGTTATAATAGAATTCAATATTTAGGTGTGGGATTAAGAAATTTCATAATTTGGGGAGAAGAACTATATCTCTCTCCTTTTGTTGCAGAATTCTTTGTAGGAATAAAATTTGCTACAAGAGGAAGATCTTATTTCCTTAGCGAATTACTCTATTTAACTTCCTCACAAATATTTTATGGAGAATTTCCCACTGAAAGATTATTTGTAATAAGATTCGGTCTTGAGTTTTAATTTCTCCTATAATTTCATTTTCCATTTTCTTGGGGAGATTTTCTCTAAATCTCCCCTTTCAATTAATTTTTTAAACCTTTCCTTTATTAAAATTAATTTTTAAATGTTCGTAAAAATCAATTCTTTTCATCCATCATCCCTTTAAAAATTTCATAAGTTTTTTCCCTTTTGCTCTTTTTTCTAAATATTTCCAATCTATATCCTCATATAACTCTACCAATTCTTTTACCCATTCACAATCCTGCTGAGATCTCAATTTTTTTTGAAATTTACCCTTCTAAATTTTTTTACTTCATCTATTCTGTGGTAAAATTTCCAAGGGTATAAAATTCAAGGGCATTTTCCCCCACAATTATGGGACGAAGATCCTTTTCTTTAAGAAAATGGGAAAGTATAGCGACAAAAAAGATCCTTCTCTTAAAAGGAAGCTCTATTCCCTACAAACAGCTTCTGCAAGATAACTACTACCGCATCCATGCCAGGAACAATTTATTATAATAAGTGTGATTTTGAACATACGTAAGTAATTCTAAACTTATTAAGGAGACTTTTTTCTTGACAAAATTATACCAAAATGGTAGGCTTTAATCTAAAAAAGGAAAGGATTAAATAGGAGGTTTCCTATGAATTATAGTTTCTATAGGAAAGCCCTTTTACTATCCTACCTAACAGTAGGATACAATATTTTAGAGGGAATAGTATCTATTCTTGCAGGAGTATTAGCAGGGAGTATAGGATTAGTGGGATTTGGCTTAGATAGCTTTGTGGAATCTTTATCAGGTTTTGTAATGATCTGGAGATTTAGAAAACATGGAAAAATATCAATAGAAGAAGAGGAAAAAGTTGAGAAAAAAGCAACAAGATATGTTGGTTATACCTTCTTTATATTTGGAGCATATGTTTTATATGAATCTATTAAAAAAATATATTTAAAGGAAATTCCCCATCCAAGTCTTTTGGGAATAGTTATTGCTATAGTTTCTATAATAGTAATGCCAGTTTTATTTTTTATGAAATATCAGACGGGGAAAAAGATAAATAGTAAAAGCTTAATAGCAGATTCCAAACAAACCTTAGCTTGCCTATTTCTTTCTTTTGCTTTGCTAATGGGCTTAGGACTTAATTATTTATATGGAATCTGGCAAGCAGACCCTATTGTTGGACTCCTTATAGGTATATTTCTATTAAAAGAAGGTTATGAAACTTTAAAGGAGGTTTAAAAAATGGCGAAAGATCCAGTTTGTGGGATGAATGTGGATGAAAAATCAGCAAAGTTTTCCATAGAGTATTTGGGGAAAAAATATTTCTTTTGTTCTAAAGATTGTATGTTAACATTCAAGGCAAATCCCGAAAAATATATTGAGAAATCAAATCAAAAGATAAATCATCACCAAGGGCATGACCACCATACTCATCATCTTCATATGGTTGAAGATTTTAAAAAGAGGTTTTGGATATCCCTTATCTTTACCCTTCCTATTCTATTCTTATCTCCAATGATTCAAGAATTCTTAGGGTTTAAAAAGATAATTTTTGCTGGTAGTTCATATATTTTATTTCTCCTTTCTAGTTTTGTCTACTTTTATGGTGGTTTTCCCTTTTTGAAGGGATTAAAAGATGAATTATCCCAAAAACAACCTGGGATGATGACCCTTATTGGTCTTGCCATATCTGTAGCTTACTTTTACAGTAGTCTTGTAGTCTTTGGAGTTGAAGGCAAAGACTTTTTCTGGGAGCTCGCAACTCTAATTGATATTATGCTATTGGGGCACTGGATTGAGATGCGCTCAGTTCTTAGTGCATCACGTGCTCTTGAGGAGCTGGTAAAACTCCTTCCCTCTGAAGTTCATTTAATTAAAGAGAATGAAACTACAGTTGATATTCCTATAGAAGAAATTAAACCAGGCGATAGAGTTTTGATTAAGCCAGGAGAAAAAATTCCCGCTGATGGTGTTATTATAAAGGGCAGAACATCTGTAAATGAATCAATGCTCACAGGTGAATCAAATCCTATAGAAAAAAAGGAGGGAAGTATTGTTATCGGAGGATCAATCAATGGTGAGGGTTCAATAGTAGTTGAAATCAAAAAAACAGGAAAAGATACATACTTATCCCAGGTAATTGAACTTGTTAAAAAAGCTCAGGAGAGTCGTTCGAAAACTCAAGATCTTGCTAATAAATTTGCCTTTTATTTAACTCTAATTGCCATCTCAGTTGGGACATTGACTCTTTTGATATGGTTTTTATTTAATAAAAATTTAGCCTTTGCCCTTGAGAGAGCTGTAACTGTAATGGTAATAACCTGCCCCCATGCTCTTGGATTGGCGATACCTCTTGTTGTTTCTGTTTCTACAGCCCTTTCGGCTAAAAATGGTTTTTTAGTAAAGAATAGAATTGCCTTTGAAAAGGCAAGAAAAATACAAGCAATTATTTTTGATAAAACAGGTACTCTCACAAAGGGAAAATTTGGTATAACTGATATTGTGGAAATTAACAGTAATGAAAAAGAATTACTTTCCATTGCAGGAGGATTAGAAGCTCTCTCAGAACATCCCATAGCACAGGGGATTTTAGAAGCTGTAAAGGAAAGAGGAATACAAATTCCAGAGGTTAAAAATTTTAAAGCAATTTCTGGCAAAGGAGTAGAAGGATATATAAATGGCGAATTATATCGTGTTGTAAGTCCTACTTTTCTTGAGGAAAATAAAATTAATATTGATAATAAAGAGATAAATCGGTTACTTTCTCAAGGAAAAACTATTATTTATGTGCTTAAAGATAGTAAGATTCTTGGAGCAATTGCTCTTGCAGATATAATTAGAGAAGAATCAAAAATCGCAATTAGACAATTAAAATCCCTTGGAATAAAATGTATGATGCTCACTGGTGATAATTCCTTTGTGGCAAAATGGGTTGCAGAAGAATTAGGTCTTGACAATTATTTTTCTGAAGTTTTACCCCATCAAAAATCTGAAAAGATAAAAGAAATTCAATCCCAAAAATTAACTGTTGCAATGGTGGGAGATGGTGTTAATGATGCTCCAGCCCTTGTTCAAGCGGATATTGGAATAGCAATTGGTGCAGGAACAGATGTTGCTATAGAGTCTGCTGATATAATTCTTGTCAGAAACGATCCAAGAGATGTGGTAACCCTTATTAAACTTGCAAAATCAACATATAGAAAAATGGTCCAGAATTTACTCTGGGCAACAGGGTACAATATCGTTGCAATTCCCCTTGCTGCTGGAGTATTTTATAAGGCTGGAATTCTTTTAAGCCCTGCAGTAGGAGCAATCCTTATGTCCTTTAGTACAATTATAGTAGCAATTAATGCAAGAATGCTAAAAATCTAAACTCCCTCACTAAATTGAGACATATAGTGAGGGAGTGTCCTATTTGAGGAGAAGTATAATCAAATCCATAAATTTTACAAGAAGCATAAGTATAACTGCTATTTATATTTATTCTTGCTATACCCTCCTTATCCCAACTTCTATTTATGAGAATAATATGAAGTTTATTTTCATTATCTTTATGAATAGAGGCATATACAGGCATGTTTTCTACATCAGTACTCTCTGCTTTCACTGATATATCTCCATATCTTGATCCCTTTCCATCATAATTAAGATATATATTATAAGCTGAAGTTATATAACTCCCAGAATCACCCCACCTTGTAGCAAGATAAACCCCATATTTACCAAATATACCTAAAACATCTACTTGGGCAATGCCTCCAGAAATATGATTTCTTCCTCCATAATCATACTCCGTAATAGCAAGTTTCGTTCCAGGATAATAAGTGTTTATATCATTCATTACTGTAGGAATTAAAGGTAAATATTCGGGAAACCATTGATTAATCCAACTATCTTCCCCTGCTGTAATTTGCCCCTTGATGGAAGTTTTATATGTAGGATCCCATAAACTCCTTGGTGCTTGCATCCTTGCAATACTTACTTCTTTATCAGTAGCATTCTCCCCATCAAAGCAAATTCTTGTATTTCCACCTTTTGCTTCAGGATACCAATGAATAGAAAGCACATCAAGAAGTTTTTTTCCATAAGATTGAGATGCCTCTTTCATCTTTTCCAAATAATAACTTATGAACCATCTATGTTTTCCTTTTACTTGGTTCCAATCTGGAGCATCTTGTAGAGAATAAAATCCCATAAATCCATAAGATTCATATCCAAATACCTCTGCATAAGGATCCATATCTTTTACTACCTTAGCAAGTTCTATAGATTTCTGTATTAATTCATCACAGGTAACTTTATTGGGATGAATTCTTGGATGAGTAGAAAACCAAAGATCTGGTTCATTATCAAGAAGATATCCCTTTATTCCTGTATTTGTGTTGGCATTTCCGTATTTTTCTATCAAAAAGTTTATAAGTTCATCTATATAAATATAATTATCAGAGGTATCAGGATTTAAGGATAAAGAAGCATTCTTTTTGAATTTTACCTCTGCCCATCTTGGAGATGGAGCTGTTTCTTCTTCCTTTACAGTCCCATTAGCATCCTTTGCTACATATCCTGCCATTTGTAAAGTAATAAGACTTATTGCTCCCATATTTAAAGATTTATCATGGAAAGTAGTAAGAACAATTCCTGGTTTGTTGTAGTCACTCTGAGGAATACCCATATGCCATGGTAAGAAGTAATCACTGGAATGATACCAATCAGATCCAGCATTAGACATATTAGTTTCCCAATTATATCCTGTAAGTCTATTTCCTCCAATCCTTCTTGCGGTGTGTTTAACTCCTTCTACATCTTGATTAGCTCCGTAAATATATGGACTTATAAGAACTCTTTCACTACTAACATCAATTATAATATCAGCTGTAAGCTGTCCTATAGGCAAGATAATTTCTCCTCCACTACCTTCTCTCTTTACACAACCATTAATAAAAAACAATAAAATTAGGATCAAGATTAAAAAATAAAATTTCATAATTATATTTTTTATGGTCTTAGAAGATAAGAGGTTTCTTCTGCATTCTTTACCCATAAAGTTTCAAACCACAAATTCAACATAGAAGCCATAAGTTTCTCTGTTAAAATTCTTAACATTGCATAAGCTTGCCTTTCTGCAGTTGTATAGTCTGAGTTATTCTCTCTACTTTTGGCAATACTGCATGCTTTAGCGTAAATATGCCATAAAGATAGATCTCCTCCCTTTGACATATCCTGATCGCTAGTAAAGAGGGGATTAGTATCCGAGGATTCAGAGTGAAGTAAATTTAATTGAGAATTAAGAGCATTCCTTAAAGCTTCTTTGTTATTAATTACCCTTGCTTGTTTTTCATCTGAAATATACTGTTTTAGATAATCCAACTTAAGTGAAGATGCTGTTCTTATACTACTTACAAGGCTCTTAAATTGAACTGTTCTATTATAGGCTTCATTTACTGATAGGACAGATTGAGGAACTGCCTTATATAAAATATTTTGCATCCAGACCACATATTGTAAACCATCAAAAACTCCACTATATACATCTGCTAAGGCTCCACAAACAACATAATTAATAGATCTAGTTATTTTCATTCTATATTGGGCATAAAAGGATATATATTCTGTAGCTATATTTTTAAAACAATCACCAGCAAGGTTCAAATGATCTGGCGGAAAATATGAAGAGGATATACCATTAAGGATACTGCTCAGTCCTGCATTTTTTGCTTCATTATATTCATTGATAGAAGATATATCACTAAAGGTTTTTAATACCTTTTCAATAGTGGTAATTCTTTTATCTGCTAAAGTGTTTGCATATTCTTTCCATTTATCATCTTTTCTTGCTCTTCCGTCAAGATCACAGTTCTCATAAGAATCAACTCCTTTCCAACGAATAACATTTGTACCCTCCATTAATACAATTATTAAATCCTTATCTCCGTAGTATTTTCCATCAATAGTTTTATTTTCCCTTAAATGTAATCCTATTTGTTTATTTAAACATCCTGATATACTACTTAAATCAAAAACTTTCCAGCCGCTGAAATTGTTAAAGTTTGGTGAGGAGAGAGAAGAAGTGGGAGGCAATTTTAATATTTTTATAGATTTCCATGTGCCGTCTGATTTCTTTTCCATTACCTCCAGGGGACAATCACCACTTTTTAATGTCCAATAATAAAATTTACTATGAGAAGAATCACAGTAAAATTCTACATAATCACCATCATGAAGAAAAAGACCCCCTTTATATGGGAAGTTAGCACCAGTCCAATCCACATTTTTAAAATTAGCAGCAAAGGATAAAGCTATTAAAGAGAAAAGAATAAGGGAAAACTTAACTATCTTTTTCATCTTTTCCTCCTTAAATTTTTTAGCCTTTACTTTAGAATAAAACAAAATAAATTTTTGAAATGTGATTTATGTCACATTTATGATAAAATTTTTTAGGGGGATCATAAAAATGAAAAATAAAAATTTTCTCCATATATTTTTTATCCTTTTCCTTTTATTTTTAACAAAAACTTCCTGTGGTTTTTCCATGGGATATTACTATGATCTGATTAGAGAGGTGATGAGAAAAGAAGGCTTTGGAAAAGATGCCCTCTCGGTATCCTTAGTAGGTAACTCTTATGTGGATATCTTTCAGACAGATGAAGTCGGGTATGTAATTGACGATGATTTTTGTAGAGTCTCTAAAAAACTCATTGACTTTTTACATTTTGATGAACTTTACAACAAAGATCTTATAGATAGTTATTTTAGGCAACTCATATTCAATACCTATAATGCAGTGCAAGAAAAGATTAATAAAAATGATAAATTAGGATTTTTACTAATAATTGGAATAAGTTTACATATAATACAGGATTTCTATGCTCACTCTAATTGGGTAGAGTTAGAGATAAATAAATACTCAAATATTAAAGATGCTACCTGTTTTGATATTTTAGTTAGAAATCCAGACTCCCTTGATAAGGCTGTTCAAGTAAATTCCAATTATGGGGGAACATACGGAAAAATTGGCTTATTTACCCACTTTACTCCAGTTTTAAGTCATGATTCCTTAAATAAGGATCATGCAGGAAGACCATATTTTGATTGGGCATACAGATCTTCCTATAAAGCATTCTTAGAATGGCCAAGATTAATTAAAAAATGGATTTTAGATTCTAATAGATAATAATGTTATAAGAGATGCATAATAAGGATGTATGAAAGTGATTCAGGACTTCGAGGATCTCAACATAAGGACGAAGAGATGGATATTAGTCCAAGCTCTGACAAATCATTGATTTTTAACTTTGATCCCAATAATCTTCAAAATCTTTCAGGCTGTATATGTCCCCAGGGGTCTTCCTGTTGGTGGATAGAAAATGGTCGTTATATAAAATAGTGGTACGGGGGACTTGATAGCAAGGTTATATGTTAAAGTCTGGATTATGGGTGATTTAAGAGAAGAGTTAATATTTCCAGTTTTTTACGACGATGATAACTGTGATAATAAATTTCTCCCTATGTAAAAATTATAAATTTTCCTAACTGGCCCTTAAACTTTCCTGTTTATATATAATTTTATGATAAAATCTCATCTATTAAAATACCTCCCAATTGGAAAGTGGTAATTTATGAAAATACCCATTTTGAAGGGAAAATCTTTGGAACTTACTTCTTCAGTTAATGATCTTTCCACTTTGGGATGGAATGATAAAATTTCTTCTATAAGATTAATTCCTCTTGTTCCTGAGGTTTATCAGCCTAAAAGGAAACTTAGCAAAGAAGAGGAAAGGGCAATTTTAGGGGAGGTAATAGATGATCTAAAAAGAAACCTCAGCTATTTTCCTGAAAAATTCTCAAATTCTTTATTCTTTTATAAAAGATCTGATATAAAAATTCTTAGTAATATTGATTTAGATTTAAATGTTAGTTATTTTAAAAGAATTGAGGATTGGGCATATGTAGAGGTAGAGGCTAAAAATTACCTATTTAAAGGAATAGCCCTATTTTATAAAGTAAATGACCAATGGGAGGTAAAAGAAATTGTAAATCCAGATTATGTGGTATGTAATAATATTGATGAGGGTATAGATATTTTATCTTGGCTATATTCTAAAATAACTCAAAAATATCAAAACCTTCCCCAAAATAAATTTAATAAGTAGAAGACTCTCTAATATGCTACAAAAAGATTTAGTTTTTGTAGTAAAAGAGTATAAAATGGAAAAAGATCTAAATTAAAAAATTTCATTCATGACTGCATAATAAACTAAATTCTTTATAATAAAGATTTTTAGCTATACGAAAAAATGTAGGTACATTACAGCACATAAAAAAGGATCCTTATTTTATTAATTTGGAGTTATAATTTTAATGAGGGAAGAGAGAAACCTAAAAGGAGGAAAAATGAAA
>CALHLF010000017.1 GCA_938034905.1 uncultured bacterium
CTTCTAAATTTTCAAATACTATTAAAGTGTTAGAGGGTAAGTAATCAAAAAAAGTAGCTTTCTTTTCTCTTTTTAAAAATAGTTTTTCTTCATCTCTTGCTCCCAGTAGTTCATTAACAGGTGATAAGGAAAATTTATCAATTAATTCAACAGATCTTTGTGTTTCAGGATTAAAAAACCTTAATGATTCTATTTCATCTCCCATAAACTCAATTCTTAGAGGAAGAGAATATGAAGGTGAGAATATATCTATGATTCCTCCTTTTATACTAAATTGTCCTGCCCTTTCTACCCTATCAGTTCTTTCATAAGAGTTTGTCTTTAAATATTCTAAAATTTTTTCTCTTTTTATCTCTATTCCTTTTTCTAAATAGATAAAATTTTCTTTTAATTGCTGAGGAGGTAATAATGGGTAAATTAAAGATTTTGTAGAGGTTAAGATAAAAGATTTTTCATTTCTTAAGATTTTTCCAAGAACGTTAATTCTCTTGCCTTCTATAATGGGAGATCTTAAGGGTTTCTCATATGGAAGATGAACAAAAGGAGGAAAGATGCAAAAGTTTTCTATATATTGAGAAAGAAAATTCCAAATCTCTAATTTATCCTCTTCATTTATAATCCATAAAATATGAGAATCATAATGCAGGTTTAAAATATATAAAAAAAGAGGCAAGGCTCCTGGCGAAAGACCAGCAACTTTAATCTCTTTTTCCCTTCTAATACTCTCTAAAAGAGTCTTCAAATCTTTATCTTTATCAAGATATCTTTCTAAAAGAAACATTTTCTATTAAAAAGGTTTTGTGCTTTATCCCATCCCTCTTCTAAAATTATTTTAATGATTTCAGGCGCTAATTTGATAACTTTATCTATAATCAATTTCTCTTCCGCATTAAAGTTTGATAATACATACTCTATAATCTCTTCCTTTGATTTAGGTCTCCCAATTCCAATTCTCAATCTATAAAAGTCCTTAGAGCTTATTTCTTCGATTATTGATTTGAGACCTTTATGACCTCCATCTTTTCCATTATATTTAATTCTTAGCCTTCCCAGTTCTAAATCTAAATCATCATGAACTACAAGAATTTCTTTGGGATCAAAGAAATAAACAGAAAGGAATTCCTTTACTCCAATACCACTCAAATTCATATATGTTTGAGGTTTTATTAAATATATTTTTTTATTATAAATTTCTTTAAAAGTAAAATGATAGGAAGAAAAATTCTTCCATCTTGGAAAATTAAAATAACTTTGTAAGTAGTCAACTATCATGAAACCAATATTATGGCGAGTTTCTGAATATTCAAACCCTGGATTTCCTAATCCTATTATAGCTAATCTTTCAATCATTTAAAAAAATACTATTCCTGCGTATCCCACTACTGCACTGTATTCTTGAGTTATGTCTCCTGAGGTTTTATAGTCTATAAGTTTAGCATTTTTAATTCCTAAATAATTAAGAACTAAAAGTAAAACTACAATAGGTCCAACTCCACATATACTTATTCTTTTTGCTTTAACCCTTTCATAAAACTCCTTAGGATCTATATTTAAAATAGCTTCTATCGCATAGAAATCTTTCTCTTTTGCTACTTCTTGAGGCTCATAATGGGAAAAATCTGAACTTGCTATGATTAATACCTCTTCATCTATACTATTCTTTATACCATTAGCTAAATCCTCTAAAACATTCCAGCTATATTCGGATATAGTGATGGGAACTATTTCGACTTTGGGATTCAGATATTGCAAAAAGGGTAGTTGAACTTCTAAGGAGTGTTCTAAAGTATGGGCAGATAAATCTTCTTTTAAGTATTTTGAGTTCTTTAATATTTTTTTAGATAATTCTTCCTCAATTTTAGACTCTCCTAAAGGAGTTATCCAAGAACCCTTAGAATAGATAGCAAAAGGATATCCTATACCATGATGATTAGGCCCTAAAAGGATAACTTTGTTGGAAATATCTATACAGGAATAAACCTTTCCTGCAGTAGAACCAGAGTATATATATCCTGCATGAGGAGATATACATCCTTTAGCTTTTATAACTTTCTCCTTTTTTTCTATAAATCTGTTTAAATATCTAATAAGCTCCTCTTTATCTTTTGGATAGAAATATCCTGCTACTTGTGGTAGTCTTTTCATAGATATAATTATACTAAAAATTTTTATGTTTCACTACATAAAATAAATTACTCACCTCAAATTGTCCCTTGACTAAGCAAGTATTTTTATATATCATTTTATTAGCCAGCGGGGCATGGCGCAGTGGATGAGCGCGCCTGGTTTGGGACCAGGAGGTCGCTGGTTCAAATCCAGCTGCCCCGACCAGGATGGTGCGGGAGTAGCTCAGGGGTAGAGCATCAGCCTTCCAAGCTGAGGGCCGCGGGTTCAAATCCCGTCTCCCGCTCCAAAAATTTTGCGCCCATAGCTCAGCTGGATAGAGCGGCAGACTTCGAATCTGCGGGCCGGAGGTTCAAATCCTCCTGGGCGCGCCAAATTACTGAGTAAATGGTGAACGTAGCTCAGTTTGGCAGAGCGCTGGGTTGTGGCCCCAGTGGTCGCGGGTTCAAATCCCGCCGTTCACCCCACAATAAAGCGCCCGTAGCTCAGTAGGACAGAGCAACGGACTTCTAATCCGTGGGCCGGAGGTTCGAATCCTCCCGGGCGCGCCATTTAATAGTAAAAAAATAGTGAGCCGTTAGCTCAACAGGTAGAGCACCTGACTCTTAATCAGGGGGTTGCAGGTTCGATTCCTGCACGGCTCACCATTTTTTAATGCGAGGGTGGCGGAAAGGCAGACGCGCTAGACTTAGGATCTAGTGGGGAAAACCCGTGCGGGTTCAACTCCCGCCCCTCGCACCATTTTTATGCGGGAGTAGCTCAGGGGTAGAGCGTCTCCTTGCCAAGGAGAAGGCCGCGGGTTCAAATCCCGTCTCCCGCTCCAAAAATAAATATTTTATAATTAAACCTCAGAGAAAATCTGAGGTATTATTTATTTTATAGGAGGACAAAATGGCTATACGAGAGGATGCGGTAAATTATACGTTAAAAAAGCAAGAAGGAAGTATATTAATAGTAAATTTAGAAATAGATCCTTCTGTAAGGGAGGATATCTTAGAAAAGACATATAAGTATTTAGTACAAAGAGTGGAAGTTCCAGGATTTAGAAGGGGAAAAGTTCCTAGATCAATATTAGAGAAATTTTTAGGGAATGATTTTTATAGTGAAGCTATAAAGATTGCTGCGACAGAAGCATATAAACTTATTTTAGAGAAAGAAAAAATAAAACCTTACTCCTATCCTTACTTTGAACTTCCTTCTTCTTGGAATGAAAATGAGAAAATGAAAGTATCTTTTTCTATGGAAATTGTTCCTGAGATTAAGGTGGGCGAATATAAAGGGTTTAATATTGAGATGAGAGATATTGAGGTAGAAAGTAATGAAATAAATAAAATTATAGAACAATTAAAATTACAGCACAGTAAATTAAAGCCAGTAGAGGATAGAGAAATTGCAGAGGGAGATTTAGTTTATGTAGAAAGAGAAACAAAAGATGGAGAAAAATTGGAGCCTTTATGGATAAGAATCAATGGAGAATATAATCCAGAAATAGAAAAAGAACTCATAGGTATGAAAATTTCTGAACAAAAAATAATTGAGACTCAATTTCCAGAGGATTATCCCAATAATAAATTTGCGGGAAAAACAGTTCCTTTAATTTGGAAAATTAAGAAGGTTTGGACCTATGATCTTATAAATGAAGAAGATTTAGCCAAAAAACTGGGATATGAAAACATTGATGACTTATATAAAGGGATTAAAGATAGAATTTTCTCAGAAAAGCTTAATAGAGAAAAAGATAGAATATTTGGAGAAGTTTTAGAAAGAATATTAAATAGTAGTGAAATAGATCCTCCTCAAAGCCTGGTATTGTCAGTAGCAGAGGTTGCATTAAAAAATATAATAGAGGATTTAGATAAAGAGGGAAAAACATTAGAAGAATATTTAGAGAGTATTGGTGAGAGTAAAGAGGAATTTATGGAAAAGCTTAAAAATAATGCTAAGACAAAAATTAAAATAGATTATCTTTTAGATTATATTGCTAAAAGGGAAAATATAGAAGTAACTGAGGATGAATTAGAAAAGGTTATAGAAGATATAGCAAGGTCAGAAGAAAAAGATGTAAAAGAAGTAAAGAGAGTCTTAGATAGAGAAGATCTTATAGCTGATTTGAGAAAGAAAATATTAATAAATAAAGTTAGAGAGTTTTTAATAAAAGAAAATATAAAGAGTAAAGGGGGAGGATCTGAATGACATTAGTTCCTATAGTCATAGAGCAAACACCTCGAGGTGAAAGGGCTTACGATATCTATTCTCGCCTTTTAAAAAGTAGAATTGTTTTCTTAGGAACTGCTATTAACGATGAGATTGCTAATTTAATTATAGCTCAGCTTCTTTTTTTAGAGTCGGAAGATCCTGAAAAAGATATTTATCTTTATATTAATAGTCCAGGTGGTGAAGTTGCTGCAGGTTTAGCTATATATGATACTATAAGGCATATAAGGCCTAAAGTAGCCACAGTCTGTGTTGGACAGGCTGCAAGTATGGCTGCAATACTTCTTTCTGCAGGGGATAAGGGCAAGAGATACGCTCTTCCTAACTCAAGAGTCATGATTCATCAACCATTGGGAGGAATATATGGACCTGCAGCAGATATTGAGATCCATGCACGAGAGATATTAAAGCTTCGTCAAACTTTAAATGAAATTCTTGCTTATCATACTGGTCAACCCTTAGAAAGGATTCAGAGGGATACTGATAGGGATTTCTTCATGTCTGCAAAGGAAGCTAAGGACTACGGAATTATAGATGAAATTTTAGAGAGCAAAAAGTTATAGTTAGAGGTGAATTTATGGGAACAAGAGAAATAAGATGCTCTTTCTGTGGTAAAAGTCAGAAAGAGGTAAGAAAAATAATTTCTGGACCAGAAGTTTTTATATGTGATGAGTGTGTGGAAATTTGTTATGATTTAATCTCTAAAAATGAAGAGGAAAAATTAAAAGAAGAGTTTAAATTACCAACTCCATCGGAAATTAAAAATTTTTTAGATCAATATGTTATCGAACAAGAAAAAGCTAAGAAAATTATTTCAGTTGCTGTTTATAACCATTATAAGAGAATTTATCTAAAGGATAAACTAAAAAAAGATGTAGAAATTCAAAAAAGTAATATTCTTCTTATTGGCCCTACAGGTGTTGGTAAAACTCTTATTGCTGAGACTCTTGCTAAATTTTTAAAGGTCCCCTTTGCTATAGCAGATGCTACTACTTTGACAGAAGCAGGATATGTAGGAGAAGATGTGGAAAATATTCTTTTAAGATTAATTCAAAATGCTAATTGGGATATTAGGAGGGCAGAAAAGGGAATTGTTTATATTGACGAGATAGATAAAATCTCTAGAAAATCTGAAAATCCATCAATAACAAGGGATGTATCGGGAGAAGGTGTACAACAGGCACTTTTGAGAATTGTAGAAGGAACTATTGCTAATGTTCCACCTCAAGGAGGAAGAAAGCATCCATATCAGGAATTTATTCAAATAAACACAAAGGATATTCTCTTTATAGCAGGAGGATCCTTTGAGGGTATTGAGAAAATTATTGAAAAAAGGCTAGACGTGAGTAATATTGGTTTTGGTGCTCAAATAGAATCTAAAAAACAAAGAAATCTTGCCTCTATTTTAAGGGAGATCCTTCCTGAAGATCTTATAAAATTTGGAATGATTCCTGAATTTGTAGGAAGATTCCCTGTAATTGCTGTTTTAGAACCCTTAGGGGATGAAGCATTATTAAGAATCCTTATTGAACCTAAAAATGCTTTAGTAAAGCAATATCAAGCTCTTCTAGCTTTAGATGGAATTGAATTGGATTTTTCAGAAGAAGCACTTAAGGCAATTGTAAAAGAAGCCCAGGAAAAAGCTACAGGAGCAAGAGGATTACGAGCTGTAATAGAAGAACTTATGTTAGAAGTAATGTATGAATTACCAAGACTAAATATTAAAAAATTTGTTGTAACTCCTGAAATGGTTTATAATCGAAGAGGATTTTCATGGGAAAATCTATTAAGAAATGTTGGATAGGGGGCTAAAATATGAAGGAAGAACTTCCAAGTATATATGATTTTAAAATTGTTGAAGAAAAATGGTACCATTATTGGTTAGAAAAGAAATATTTTAGTTCTTCTATAGACTATTCTAAAAAACCTTTTACTATTGTTTTGCCACCTCCCAATATAACAGGTTCTTTACATCTGGGACATGCTTTAAACGCAACTATTCAAGATATCCTTATTAGATGGAGGAGAATGCAAGGTTTCAATGCATTATGGATACCAGGAACAGACCACGCTGGAATAGCAACTCAAATGGTAGTGGAACGAGAATTATTGAAAGAAGGGAAAAGTAGGTGGGACTTAGGAAGAGAAAAGTTTTTAGAAAAAGTTTGGGAGTGGAAAGAGAAATATGGTGAGACTATAATTGAACAACTTAAAAAATTAGGTGTTTCCTGTGATTGGAATAGAATTCGATTTACAATGGATGAAGTTTATTCAAAAGCTGTAATAAAAGCCTTTGTGGAGCTTTATCATAAAGGTTATATATATAGAGGAGAAAAGGTTATCAATTGGTGCCCCCGTTGTAGAACTGCAATATCTGATTTAGAAGTAAGATATGTGGAGGAAAGCTCTTTCCTCTGGTATATAAGGTATCCATTAATAGATGGGAATGATGGAATTATAATTGCTACTGCCAGACCTGAAACTATGCTTGGAGATACTGGAGTTGCTGTTCATCCAGAAGATGAAAGATATAAATCTTTCGTTGGCAAATATGTTTATCTACCTTTAGTGGGAAGAAAAATTCCAATAGTTGCTGATTATGCTGTAAATCCTGAATTTGGAACTGGTGTATTAAAGGTTACCCCAGCTCATGATGCTGATGATTTTGAAATTGGAAAAAGACATAATCTTTCTTCTATAACAGTTATTGATGAAAAGGGATTTATGAATGAAAATGCAGGAGAGTTTAAAGGGTTAGATGTTTTTTCTGCAAGAAAAGAGATCGAAAAAGCTTTAATAGAAAAGGGTTATCTTATTAAGAAAGAGCCATATATTCACGATTTAGCTACTTGTGATAGATGTGGAACTCCTATAGAACCATTACTATCTAAACAATGGTTTATGAAAATGGAGGAAATTGCAAAGGAAGCTATAAAGGTAGTAGAGGAAGGAAGAGTCAAATTTATTCCAGATAGATGGAAAAAGATATATTTTGACTGGATGTATAATATAAAAGATTGGTGTCTTTCTCGACAATTATGGTGGGGACATAGAATTCCTGCATGGTATTGTGAGGATTGTGGATATATTAATGTTAAAGAAAAACCACCAGTAGAATGTGAAAAATGTGGCTCAAAAAGTTTAAAACAGGATAAAGATGTATTAGATACTTGGTTTAGCTCTGCATTATGGCCCCTTGGGACCTTAAAATGGCCTGAAGAAAATCCAGATTTGGAATATTATTATCCTACCTCTGTCTTAAGTACTGCAAGGGATATTATTAATCTATGGGTTGCTCGAATGATAATGATGGGTTTGGAGTTTAGAAAAGATATTCCTTTTTACCATGTTTACATACATCCTACTGTTCTTACAAGAGAGGGAAAGAGAATGAGCAAGTCTAAGGGAACTGGAATAGATCCCTTAGATCTTATTGAAAAGTATGGAGCAGATATTACAAGATTTGGACTTGCAATTCAATGTACAGAAATGCAGGATTTAAGATTTCATGAAGAGAACTTTGAAAATACTAAGAATTTTGCAAATAAACTATGGAATGCTGCGAGGTTTGTATTAAGTAATTTAGAAAATAAGGATTACTCTAAAATAGATTTAAGGGCTCATCTTTTATCCCTCTCTGATAGGTGGATTCTTAGTAAGCTTCAGAAGGAGATAAAAGAGGTCTCAGATCATTTAGAAAATTATAGATTCAGTGAATATGTAAAAAGTATTTATAATTTCTTTTGGGCAGAATTTTGTGATTGGTATATAGAATTAGCAAAGCCAAGATTATATCAAAGAGAAGATCCTGAAAGTAAGCTTATTGCTGAAACTATTCTATGGAAGGTATTATCAACAAATCTTTTACTTCTACACCCTGTAATGCCATTTATCACTGAAGAAATATGGCAAAAACTTCCTTACTCTACAGAAAGCATAATGATAACTTCTTGGCCTGTTTATGAAGAGTTTTTAATTGATGAAGAAAGTGAAAGGGATATGGAATTTATAAAGAAATCTATTAGAGAAATTAGATCTCTAAGAGCTGAATTTGATATTCCTGTTTTTGATAAGATAAAAGTATTTTTCTATACTGAAGATGCAAAGAAGAAGGCTCTTTTACAGGGATTCTCAGGATATTTTAATACTCTGGCAAAGGTGGAACTTGTAGAATCTGAGAATATGATCTACGAGAAAAATGTTGCTCATGTATTAGTGGATGATACAAATTATTATATTTATCTTGCTGGTCTTATAGATTTAGGAAAAGAAAGAGAGAAAATAACTAAAGAAGTCGAAAATTTAGAGAAAGTGATTAAAAATTTAGAGAAAAGACTAAATAACTCTCTTTTTGTTGAAAGAGCACCTTCTGAAGTGGTTGAAAAAGAGAGGGAAAAATATAAGGAATTAGTAGAAAAAAGAGAATTATTATTAAAAAGATTACAGGTATTGGAATAAAAACAAGGAGGTGTATATGAGGCTTTTAAGCTTTCGTGGTGGTGTTCACCCTCCTACAAAAAAGGAACTGTCAAAATCTTCACCTATAACTCCACTTCCCCTTCCCGAAAGATTATTTATTCCTACCCAACAACATACAGGTGCTCCTGCTCAACCTTTAGTTAAAGTCAGGGATTATGTATATAAGGGACAAAAGATTGGAGACGCACAAAGTTTTGTAACTTCACCGATTCATGCTCCTACATCAGGAACTGTAAGAAGAATTGGTTTTCATCCTCATCCCTCAGGAAGGCCTGTTCTAACTATCGAAATTGAAAGTGACGGAAAAGATGAGCTTTTCCCTGAGATTTCTTCTACACCTTGGGAGAATTTATCTCCTGACGAAATAAGAAAGAGAATTAGAGAGGCAGGAATTGTTGGATTAGGCGGTGCTGCCTTTCCTACTCATATTAAAATAACTCCTCCCCCTGAGAAAAAAATAGATACAGTAATCTTAAACGGAGCAGAGTGTGAGCCTTATTTAACCATTGATTATCGTTTAATGTTAGAAAAATCAGAATTAGTTATTGAAGGACTTCAAATATTAATGTATGTTCTTGGTGTAAAGAGAGGAATCATTGCTCTTGAAGATAATAAAAAGGATGCAGGAGATGCTTTGAAAAAATATCTAAAAGGGGATATGGAAATAATATTTTTGAGAACAAAATATCCTCAAGGATCAGAAAAACAATTGATAAAAGCCGTTTTGGGAAGAGAGGTACCTTCAGGTGGTCTTCCTTTAGATGTAGGAGTTGTAGTCCATAATGTGGGGACTGCATGTGCCATTGCGGAACATTTCAGAACAGGATTACCTTTGATATCTCGAGGGGTTACAGTAACAGGGGAAGGAATAAAGGAACCTAAGAATCTCAATGTGCCTATTGGATCTCCAGTTTTTAAGCTTATAGAAGAATGTGGAGGATTCTCGGATACTCCAGGAAAGGTAATATTTGGTGGACCAATGATGGGAGTTGCCATATTTAGTTTAGCAACACCTGTTATAAAAGGAACATCTGGAGTTTTGGTTCTCCCAAGAAATTTTATTAAAAACCATGAACCTCTTCCCTGTGTCCGCTGTGGAAGGTGTTTTGATGTATGTCCCATGAATCTTATTCCTACCATGATTGCAGAGTATTCTCGTTTAAAAAAGTTAGAACTTGCCGAGAAAGAAGGGGCTTTAGATTGTATGGAATGTGGTTCCTGTAGCTATATTTGTCCCTCAAGAAGGCCTTTAGTTCAATGGATTAGAATTGCAAAATCTGAAATTATTGAAAGAAGGAGAAAATAGGGGGAATAAATCATGGAAGAAAAGGAATTAATTGTTTCATCTTCTCCTCATATCTTTACTGACGAAGATGTAAGTAAGGTAATGTTAAATGTTATCTTTGCTCTTTTTCCTGCTACCATAGCAGGAATTTATTTTTTTGGAACATATTCCCTTTTTGTTATCCTTGTAAGTATATTTTCTGCAGTAATATGGGAAGGGATAGCCCTTTTGTTTAGAAGAAAGCCTTTAAACACATTATTAGATTTCAGTGCGGTGGTGACAGGTTTACTTTTGGCATTAACTTTACCACCTCGAGTTCCCTTATGGATCCCTGTTGTGGGGACAGCAGTGGCAATAATTTTGACAAAACAAATTTTTGGGGGTTTAGGAGGAAACTTTCTTAATCCTGCTTTAGTTGGTAGAGCATTTCTATTAACTTCCTATCCAGCTCTAATGACATCTTGGATAAGTCCATTAACCTCTGCTACCCCAGTCTCTACTGCAACTCCTTTAGCAATAGAAAAACTGAAACTTCCCTATTCTTTACCTTCTTATTGGGATTTATTCATTGGAAAAGTTCCAGGATCCTTAGGTGAGACTTCTGCTCTTTTTCTTCTTTTGGGAGGGCTTTGGCTTATTTACAAGAAAATAATTGATTGGAGAATCCCCTTAAGTTATATCCTTTCCATGATGTTTTTATCTTTGTTATTAAAAAAGGATCCAATATTTCAAGTCTTAGCAGGAGGTGTTTTTTTAGGAGCTTTTTTTATGGCTACCGATTGGGTTACAACACCTTTAACTCCTAAGGGAAAATTAATTTTTGGAATTGGAGCAGGCTTTTTAACTATTGCCATTCGTATTTATGGAAATTATCCTGAGGGAGTTACTTATGGAATATTAGTTATGAATGCTCTAACTCCTTTAATAGATAGGAGTATTAGGCCTCATAAATATGGAGAGGTGAAGAAATGAAAGAGATAATTACTTACGGATTAATTCTTATGATAATATGTGCTATAGCAGCAGGTGCTTTAGCTTATGTATATAATCAAACCCAAAGATTTATTTTAATACAGAAAGAGAAAGAGAAACTTCAAGCCCTTCAAGAAATTTTACCTTTAGCAAAACATTTCGATAAGATAAATAATATTCCTAAATCTAAGGATAAATTGGTTAAGATTATAGGAATATATGAGGGAAGAAATAATAATCAAAACGTTGGAAAAGTTTTTGAATTAAGCATCAGGGGATATAGTAGTGATATTAATCTTTTAGTAGGGTTGGATGACTCACGAAAGATTACAAAGGTTAAAATTATATCTCAAAAGGAAACTCCAGGTTTAGGAGCAGAAATAACAAGAGAGGAATTTCTCAGTCAATTTATTGGCAAGAATTCTCCTAATATAGAGCTTAAAAAAGATATACAACCCGTTACGGGAGCTACTATATCATCAAGGGCAGTATTAAGGGCTATAAAGGAAGTATTATCTCAGTAAATTAATAAGGGGGAATAAGTTTATGGCAAGGGAGTTTTGGAGAAATTTTGTAAACGGTATATTTAAAGAAAATCCTGTATTGATATTAATGATTGGTTTATGTTCTGTTCTTGCGGTTACCACAAATCTTGCAAACGGAATTGGTATGGGACTTGCCTTCTCCTTTGTAATGGTATTCTCAAATATTTTTGTTTCTTTACTAAGACCTGTTACGCCTCATAACATAAGAATTCCTATATTTATTATTGTTATTGGAACTTTTACCACTATTACTGATTTAGTAATGTCTGCATATCTTCCTGAACTCCATCATGCTCTTGGTATTTTTATTCCTTTAATTGTTGTTAATTGTATCATTATAGGAAGAGCAGAAGCTTTTGCCTATAGAAATAATATTCTAAATTCTATCGCAGATGGTTTAGGAATGAGCGTAGGTTATTTTTGGAGTATAACTGTTTTAGCAGGTCTTAGAGAACTTCTAGGGTCAGGAACTCTTATGGGAATTCCTGTTGTGCCTTCTTTCTTTAAACCTGCCCTTGCCTTTATTATGCCTCCAGGCGCCTTTTGGGGAATTGGTTTATTAATAGGCATTCTAAATTGGTCTATAGAAAAAGTTAAAAAGAAAGCTTCTAAAAAGGAAGTAGTAACCCATTATCATACGTAAGAGGAGGAAGGTATGGGGATTTTAGGAAAGTTATTTACTTTATTTCTATTTGCTTCCTTAGTAGATAATATTGTATTTATGAGATTTTTGGCTTTATGTTCTTATGTTGGAATGACTTCCCAATATGATGCTTCTATGGGAATGGGTATTGCTGTTACTTTTGTAACTGTTATGGCTTCCATTGTTACCTTTTTCATATATTACTACATATTACAACCTTTAAATCTTTTATTTTTAAAGATCATAGCTTTTATCTTAGTTATAGCTGCATTAGTTCAACTTGTGGAAATGGTAATAAGAAAGACTTCTCCTTATCTTTATAGGGCCATGGGGATATATTTACCGTTAATAACAACAAATTGTGCCATTTTAGGAGTAACTTTTATAAACATAGATATGACTTACAATCTTTTAGAGGTTATTGTTTATTCTTTAGGAGTTTCAGTGGGTTATACTATTGCTCTACTCCTTTTAGCAGCCATCAGAGAAAGATTGAATTTTTCAGATATTCCAAATTTTTGGAAGGGTTATCCTTTAGTATTTATAACCTCAGGTTTATTAGCTCTTGTGTTTTTAGGATTCCAAGGAATGGCTCATTAAAGGAGGTAAATTATGGGAGTAGTTTTATTAGCTGCATTGGTATTAGGAGGAATAGGACTAATTTTGGGATGTAGCCTTGCCTTTGCTGGGAAAAAATTTGCTGTCCAAATTGATCCAAGACTTTCTAAAATCTTAGAGGTTTTACCAGGAAGTAATTGTGGTGCCTGCGGATATCCTGGATGTGAGGGATTAGCTCAAGCAATTATAGAAGGAAAAGCTCCATATACTGGCTGTGTTGCTGGAGGAGAAAAAATTGCAAAGGATGTAGCAAAAGTTTTGGGTTTAGAAGGAGGAATCTCCTTAATAAAAAAAATTGCCTTTTTAACTTGCCAAGGAGGAAGAGAGATTGCAACTAATAGGTTTATATATAAAGGAATTGACACCTGTAGAGCATCCGATTTAACTCAAGGAGGGGAAAAGGGATGTCCTAATGGATGTCTTGGATATGGGGATTGTGTTAAGGTATGTCCCTTTGATGCAATACATATGGGTGAAGATAGACTTCCCAAAATTGATCCTATGAAATGTACAGGATGTGGATTGTGTGTTAAGGAATGTCCAAGGAAAGTTTTGACTCTTCTTCCTGTCAATATTCCTTTACTTTTAGGTTGTAAGACTGTACTTCCTGGTCCTGATGCGAGACAGGTATGTTCAAAAGCCTGTATTGGTTGTGGAATATGTGCTAGGGTATGTCCTACTGGTGCTATAACAATGCAGGGTAGACTTCCTGTAATAAATTATGAACTTTGCGATGGTTGTGGAATCTGTGTAGAGAAGTGTCCTACAAAAGCTCTTATTTTATTGAAGAAGGAAGTACTAATTAGTAAGTGATGAGATTTTTGAAGTATTTAATTTTTTTATTTGTAGTATTTTTAATGGCTTTTCTTATAAGAGAAAATTTTTATCAGGGAGAATCCCAGAAAAATGGAATTTTAATGGATACCTTTGTAAATATACATTTTTGGGGAAAAGATAGTAAAAAGGCAGAAGAAATTTGTTGGAAAGTATTAGAAAGTTTAGATGAGAAATTAAATAGATTTAATACAAAAAGCGAAATTTATAAAATAAACAAAAATGCAGGAAATTGGGTGGAAGTTTCCGAGGAAGTAGAAGATATTTTAAAAAAAGCAAAATATTATGCAGAGATTTCTGATGGTCTATTTGATCCTACCATTGGCCCCTTGATGGAATTATGGGGATTCTACAATGGGAGTTTATATATTCCCACCGAAAAAGAGTTAAAGAAAACCTTAGAAAAGATAAATTGGAAGGATCTGGAGATATCAAAGGGAAAAGTGAGACTTAGGAAAAAGGGAATGTCCTTAGATTTAGGCGGAATTGCAAAGGGATATGCAGTCCAAAAGCTTTTAGAAATTTCTAAAAACCTCAATTTAGAAAGAGTTTTTTTAGATATAGGAGGAACTATTGGGGTATATGGAAAACCTCTAAGTGGAGATTATTGGATAATTAGAATTAGACATCCTAGAAGGGAAGGAAAGATTATAGGTAAAATAAGAATTAAAGAAGGAGTAGTGGCAACATCGGGAGATTATGAAAGGTTCTTCATAAAAGATGGGAGAAGATATCCTCACATAATAAATCCTAAAACAGGATATCCATCTTCTGAAATAATGAGTGTTACTGTTATAAGTAGTAATGGAATTACTGCAGATGCTTTATCCACATTATTTTTTATTTTAGGAGAAAAGGGAAAGGAATTATGGAGGGATAAATTTAGAGATGTTGGAGTAATTATAGTAGATAAAAATGGAGAAGTTTGGAAATCTGAGAATATTTATTTTGAAAAAGAAAAATGATGAGATTAAAAAGTAAAATATATTATGTTTCCTTTTTAGGAATTCTGCTTTCTTTAGCGTGTGTATTATATTATCTTGAGTTTTTATTTTTAAATCCTTTTACCTCACTCCCTGGAGCAAAATTAGGAATAGCTAATATCATAACTTTAATTAGTATTTATTGGTGGGGATGGAAGGAAGGATTAGTGATATCTCTCCTTAGAGTGTTAATTGTAAATATCCTTTTGGGAGGGCTTTTGGGACTTTCTTTCTTCCTGAGTTTAATAGGAGGAGTAGGTAGTGCCATAATTATGGGCCTTTTTGCTAAGAAAAAGAATTTAAGCATTACTTTTGTAAGTATAATTGGTGCTCTTTCTCATAATATCTCTCAATTAATTGTGGTATCTTTTTTTATTTCTCATAGAAGTATTTTTTTTTATTTTCCCTTTTTATTAATATTTGCTATAATTACAGGAACCTTTAATGGGGTTTTGGGGGATTGGATAATTAAGAGATTATCCTTTATATTAGGAGGAAAAATATGAGAAGAAATAGATGGTCGAAAAGTTTATTAATTTTTTTATTAATCTTAGGGACAATAATAGGAGGGGTTATTGCAGAGGCTTTAAAAGACAAGATTCCTATTCTTACCGAAGGTATAAATATTGGTTTTTCTCCTATGACTTTGGATCTTTATTTTATAATCTTGACATTTGGAGTGAATCTGAGATTTAATTTAGGTAGTGCTATTGGAATTCTTTTAGTATTAGTTTTTTGTAGTATTTAGGTTAAAACTATGTGGGAAGATATTATAAGAGGTTGGCATAGCTTTACTAAAAAAAGTTTTTTTATGTTTTTGGGTCTTTTTGTGTTTTTTTTAATTTTTCTTATATTGATTGTTTTTATAACTTCTCTTAACGGTTCCTTAACTATTTGGCAGGACAGAATTAAAATTTATACCTTTTTTTCACCGAATTTCTCTAATGAAGATATACTTAAAATTCAAGAAAATATTGAGCTTCAATTTCCTATTATGAACATAAATTTTATAGATCAAAATACTGCATGGAAAAGATTGAAAGAGTCCTTAGGAAGCGAAAAAGAAATTTTTGCGTGGGTATCTCCTGCTAATCTTCCCAAGGCATTAGAAATAAGTATGTCCTCCTTAGATAGAATGGAAGATTTAATTTCTTGGCTTCTTTCGAATCCTAATGTTGAAGATGTAAAATATTCTTTGGAGCTTAAAAATCAGTGGGTTACCATAAGTAGAATCGCAAAAAATCTGAAGAATTTATTCATTTTTATTGGAAGCCTTGCTTATGTTATTATAATTATAGAGCTTTTAGCTCACTCTCAAATAGCTTTTCCAAATTTCTCTATAATTTCTCAGATTTTTGAAAACTTTTTTACGATTTTCTTTCCTTCCCTTTCTTCCTTAATTTTTTCATATTATCTTTTATATTTTTTCAAAGATCATCTTTATAATGTCCTTCCTTATATTTCTATTATAACTATAAAGCACTTTTTTCTTTGGGGATTATTTTTCTTTCTTTCTAGTTTAATATTAAGTTTTTCATCAGCCTTTATTGGCTGGCATAGACTAAGGGGATGAGCTATAAAAAAATTATTTCCATTATTTTTATTGTATTATTTTCCTTGCTTTTCCTTAAAATAGGAGAATCTGTAGATCTTTTAACTAAGAAAAAAGAGGAACTCCAACAAAAAAGACAAAAAATAGATACTTTAAAGAGGGAAGTTAAGATTTTAGAAAGTAAAGAATTAAATGTTGCAAGGGAAATAAGTATAATTGATCAGCAATTGGAAAGGACAGAAAGAGAATTGGTAAATGCAGAAGCAAGATTAGGACGGGCTCAAGCAAATCTTATAGTTTTATCTACGCAATTAAAAATAATGGAAAGAAATTTAAAAAATAGAAGTCTTAATTATAAAAATGCTTTGGGTGAAATATTAAAAGAAAATAGTCATAATGGTAATTTTTGGGAGATCTTTTTGGGTAATAAATCTTCCTTTGATTTTTTGGCAGTTCCTTATTATCTTAAAACTATTTTTAAAAATGAGGCTCAAAAACTAAATAAAATAGATAATCAATGTAAAGAGCTATCACAAAAAAGGAAGGAATGGGAGGAGGAGAAAAAGAAAATTGAGAATTTAGTAAAAGAAATCGAAGAAAAGAAAACTTATATAGAAAGGAAAAAAAGAGAAAAAAGTGCTTATCTTGAACAAATTAGAAAACAGAAAAGATTACAACAGCAGACCATTGCAACTTTAGAGAAAGAATCAAAGGAAATTGAGGCATTGATTAAAAAATTAGCTTCTGCCTCTCAAATAAAGAAAGCTCAGAAGGGAAGACTTTCATGGCCAGTAATTGGGAGTGTAACATCAGGTTTTGGAATAAGAAGACATCCTCTCTTAGGTGGAGCTTACATGTTACATATGGGTATTGATATTTCAGCAGACTATGGAACTTCTGTTAAAGCAGCTGCTCCGGGGAAGGTTATTTATGCGGATTGGTATGGAGGATATGGAAAGTTAGTTATTATAGATCATGGGGGTGGGGTATCTACATTATATGCTCACTTATCTCGTATTGTGGTAGAATTGGAGGAAGAAGTAAGTGAAGGACAGATTATAGGATATGTGGGAAGTACAGGATTAAGTACTGGACCTCACTTGCATTTTGAGGTGAGAGTAGATGGAAAGCCTCAAGATCCATTGCCATGGTTAAAATAAATTTTAGGAGGAGGAGATCTATGAAAAATAAAGGAAAGATTATCGTTTTCATTACAATTTTAGCAATTTCTATTTTTATAATAACTAAAATTTGGGCTGCAAGAGAAATAGTATATGAAGATATTAAAACTTTTTTAGAGGTTCTTTTTTATGTTAGAAATGCCTTTATTGAGAAAGATATAGATAACAATAAATTACAATATGAAGCCATAAAGGGTCTTATTAAAGGCCTTAATGATCCATATTCTAGATTTCTTGATCCTAAAGCCTTTAAAACTTTTAACGAAGATATAAAAGGAACTTTTTATGGAGTAGGAATGAGATTAGAACAGAAAGAAGATAAAATTCTTGTAGTTGCACCTTTAGAAGGAACTCCTGCTTATAAAGCCGGAATAAAACCAGGAGATCAGATTATTGCTGTAGATGATCAATCTGTTGAAGGGAAAACTATTGATGAAGTTGTAAGTATGATCAGGGGAGAATTAGGTAAAAAGGTAAAGATAAAGATATATAGAGAAACAGAGAAGAAGACTTATGAATTTGAATTAGTAAGGGTAAAAATAGAAGTCCCCATTGTGGAGGATAAAATTTTAAAGGATAATATAGGATATATTAGATTTTATGAATTTACTCAGAATTCTCCAGAAAAATTAATGGCTTCTATTGAAAAAATGAAAAAAAATAATGTGCCTGGTTTAATTTTAGATTTAAGGAATAATCCAGGAGGAGATTTAAGATCTGTTATAGAGATTTCAAGTTTCTTTATTAGCAATAAAGCTCAAGTTCAAACCATTATAAAAGATAAGAATAATAAGATTATAGACAGTTTTTTATCAAGAGGAGTTATAGTTTTTAGAGAGGATAGAGATAAAAATAGATGGAGGGAATATGCCACTGGTAATGTAATATGGGATAAGCCTTTAGTGGTTCTTGTTAACAGGTATTCTGCAAGTGCATCGGAAATATTTTGTGGAGCTATAAAAGATTATAAGAGGGGATTATTAGTGGGTGAAAAAACCTTTGGGAAGGGAGTTGTTCAGAGTATTTTTTCATTATCTGATGGTTCTGCTCTAATAATAACTACAGAAAGATATTTACTCCCTTCAGGAAGAAGCATACATAATGAGGGAGTACTTCCAGATTATTTGGTAGAAATGCCACCTGAGAATGTAGGAAAGGAGAAAGATATTCAATTGGATAAAGCTATTGAAGTATTGAAAATTCAAATAGCGTCGAGAAATAAAAAGCTTCAAGAAGGAAAGAAAATTATAGTTAAAGGATAAATGGAAGTAGATTTTAAAAAATATATTTTAATTATATCTGTAATTTTGCTCTTAATTTTTGGGAGCTTTTTAGTAAATAACAAAAAGGAAGAAAAAGTAGAGTTAGAAAATTTTATAATAGTTCATATTGCAGGAGCTGTAAGGAATCCTGGGGTATATAAATTGTTAGAAGGATCTCGAGTTATTGATGGAATTCAAGCAGCAGGAGGAGCTCTTCCTTCTGCTGATTTGGATAAATTAAATTTAGCGGAGTATTTAGAAGATGGATGTAAAATCTTAGTCCCTGAGAAGTCTTTTTCCTTAGATCTATCCTTAAAGTTTAAAAAAACAACAAGTTTTAATTCTTCAAATAATAAAATTAATATTAATTATGCATCGGAAAAGGAGTTAGAAGATTTACCAGGTATTGGTCCATCCTTAGCAAAGAGAATTGTAGAGTATAGAGAAAAAAATGGTCCTTTTAAAAGCTTAAAGGATCTTGAGAAAGTCAAAGGAATTGGAGAGAAGAAGATAAATCAAATAAAAGATTTAATAGAGTGGTAAGTGGATAAACTTCCTCCATCCTTTTTCTTTTTTGTTTATTTTATTTTAGGAGTCTTCCTTCAAAGAATAGGAGGAAATATTTTTTATCTTTTAATAACATTTTTTATATCTTTTTTATTTATTAAAAATAAATACTATTTTTTATTTCCTCTTTTTTTATTCTTCCTTATATTGGGATTTTTTCTTTCAAAAGATTCTATCCCGGAATTTAAGTATTTTACAGGTTTAAAAATTGAAAGAGTAAAAGGAATCGTTGAAGATATTGAGGAAAGAGAGAAATCAAAGGAAGTTATTTTTAAGCCAGATAAAGAAAGAGAAAGAATTCTTCTTGTTTTTCCTAAGAATTCTAAAATAAGGATAGGTGATTCGATTCTAATTGAAGATTTATATATATTTCCTATAGAAGGAGAAAATGTTTATAAATTCTGGGATAAAGATGTAATCTTATGGGGAAAAGTTAAATATTATAAGATTTTAGGAAGAAATTTATCTTTCTTAAATTTTTTAAGGGTTGAAACAAAAGGCTATATAAAAAATTTATTGTCTTTAACTTCACCAAAGGTCTCTTCTTTTTTAAATGCTGTTATTTTAGGAGAAAGTAGTATCCTAAATAAGGATATTAAGAATCTATTTATAGATACTGGGACAGCCCATATTTTGGCAATTTCTGGATTTCATATAACATTATTAATAAGTTTCTTTACCTTTTTCTTTAATTCAAAAAGATTAA